>JAJZZP010000162.1 GCA_021797515.1 Bacillota bacterium
GAGTCCGTCGGGATGTTCCGGGCCTTGAGGATAGGTCACCAACCTGGGGGTGAAAGGTTCGCCTCGGTAAATTTACCGATCTAACGCGAACAAATGCTCGTCATAATCCTTAACCTGACAACATTGGAGTGCACCCAGGACTTTGGCTGAAAGATAGGTCGGAGCAAGATTAAAAATCAAACGCCCGGAACGGGTCACAATGCCCGGAACTCTGGCGCCGTTTGAACGCACACCCATCGGCCGTCGGTCGATGTATATCGTCATTTACGCTTCGCGGCCTTGACAGGTTCACCCATATGAGGCATGAAATAGTGAACAATCCCACACCAGCCGAAAAGAATCTTAAGCCCATAGGAAAGGAATTCCTTCCCTATGGGCTTACCTTATCATGATATGCACTGTGGTGATTTGTTAGACCATTTTCTTTATGCCAGGCTTACCCCCAAGTTACCGTTTGCTGCAGTTGTTGGCCGGTGGGCAAGACCACGGTGATCGTGTCTTGTTCCCCGAAAATTCCTCCACTCAAGATCGAGCTGGCAACCCCCACCCCGTTAGTCGTGACGGTTCCACTGGGGTTTAATGAGGCTGTGGATCCAGACACGGTGATAGTGATGGGAAGGTTAGGCAGCGGATTCCCGTAAACGTCCTTGGCTGTGACTGTAATCGTCACCGTCGATCCTGGATTGGGGTTGGTCGACGACACGGCAAGTGTCCCAATGGGCACCCCCGATTGCCAATTTAAAGGAATGCTAATGACTGAGCCTGAGGTCGATCCCACGCCCACACTTGGTATTCCGCCAATGAAGATATTGCCTAAAGAAGTCCCGGTATTGAGGTTGATGGTTTCCGCTCCAGACTCTGTTGAGGTGGCTGAAAAAGCAATCCCCCCATTGGCGACTGACGTACTACTAGCGGGGGACACGGAGCCCACACTGCCAGATGTAGTGGCAACGGACACGGGAACGTTGGCCAAGGAAACATCTTGACCAGTGGCGGTAACCCCTACGGCGATTGCTGTGAAATCCTGGGTTGTGCCTACGCTAGGTGTAGATGCTAGCGCCGTCTCGCCATTTTTAATCACGTCCCCATTGAGTGATTGATAAGTTAGTGATGGGATTACCCAGTTTAAGATGGCCGAATTAAATGGTCCCCCACTATCGCTTAGTACTACATGGTATCCAGCATTTGCCGTAGCTCCCACCTTCATCTGAGCGGCGGCATTGGCTGTTAATACCAAGACAGCCTGCCCTTGACCATTGGTTGTCGAATCCTGTTGTTTGATGGTGTACCCAGTGCCCGAAAGTTGCCATTGAAAGGCATTGGTATTGGCTGCGGGAACACCATTTGCGTTCGTAACCGTTGCTGTCACCGTAACACTCTGATTGGCCAAGGCATATTGTGATATCGGTTCTTGGACCATGCTGTTTGACATCCATAAGATGCCTTCTTGCAACATCGCCATAGGTTGTTGCAGCAACATTGGATTAACGTCAGGAATGTTTAACGTGCCTTCAAGGTAGGAGAGCCCAGGTTGACTGCTGCTTACATCAGCGGAGTTGCTATTTGATGTTAGCGTCGCTGACACAAAAGGATTGGCAGGTAATGCCACTGCAACTCCCTTTGATGCCAAAGCGGTTTGTCCCATACCGTTAACGACAGTCGGATAGGCGTAAATTGCCTTAGTAGTGCCATAATCCTGCGCCGTAATTATTGCATCGCCAATCTCTGGATACACGGGCACTTTCGTAGTATAGGACCACTGAACATCATAGAGGGAGCCTAGCAAGGCGCTGGCTTGACTTGACGATAGGGGCGTAGGGGCAGTGTACTGCAAAGGTTCATTTTGCCATGTTACGCTACCGCCCGTTACTGGGCGGCTTTCTATACCGCTCATGCCATTAGGCATGACGGTCACCGAGGTTATAGCCAACCCGGTTGCCGTAGCATGATTGGTTTCCCCGGGTGCATAAAGGTTGAACACCAAATGGCCAAGGACGTTGCCTGGAATTTGGATTCCAAATGCGTTAGCGTTGGTAGGGCCAGTGAAGGTGCGCGCGTACGAAGGTGTGTCCACTCCTTGGGGCACGTAGTCCACAGTAAATGTGGACCCCGTCGATAATCCGAGGTGTTGCACATTGATGGTCGCGGAGTTAAACGGCATATTCACTGGAATGTTGGGCAGCGTGCCATTTGTTGAACTCCATGCCGTGTCGGGTCCATAGGGTCCTGACTGATAGTTGATCGGAATTGTGTAAGGAGTGGCACTTGCGACCGTTGGCACCACATAATCAGGCTTCACCGTGAAGGATGCTGGTTCAGATAGCACTGGCTCTTGAACAACTCCCGGTGCCACCGGTGTTCCATTAACCACCAGAGTCGGTGAAGAAAGGGCTACAAAGCGAACGGTTCCGTCGATCGGCGGCAGAGATGGATCAGACGGCACGGATACGGTGTATCCTACTATGGCAACCGCGTTGGCATCCAACGCCAGTTGCCG
The DNA here is from genome assembly GCA_021797515.1 of Bacillota bacterium. GTDB lineage: Bacteria > Bacillota > Sulfobacillia > Sulfobacillales > Sulfobacillaceae > Sulfobacillus_C. Next base: position 2,498 of record JAJZZP010000162.1, read on the forward strand.
GTTGGTTCCATCCTCTGGATTGGTCACCATTAATGTGGTTTGCGCCACCCCATTTTGGTTGGTTATGGCGCTGCCGCTTAATCCTTCGCCAAAAGTAATATGATCCCCCGTATTACTATCATTGCTCGCGGTAAACACGACACGAACATTGGCAAGGGGCTCCCCGTTTGGATTGGTAACCACAGCGCTTAACGTGGCTGACTGCCCTAACAATACGGCGTTAGGCGTACTAAATCCGGGCAGCGAGTTCCCTACTAGGGAACTCATATTGGCGACCAGAGGAATGGCCGGTGCTACCGTAATTGTGTCCGTTTGACTCCATACGGCGTCTGTGGCATTAGGCAAGGCAATGGGGTCTTTGGCGTAAACGATAACATGATAGGTACCTGGCTGAGCTGGAGTGAAATTGTCACTTGCCGCAGATCCGTAAGACATCCCCTGCCAAGTCCCATCCGGTTTTTCGATCCAGAATTGATACACCGGGTTAATGAGATTGGCAGCGTTTGCTGACAGATTTACCGGGCTACCTTGTGTTCCGGTAGCAGGGACTGTCAAAGTCACCGATGAATCTATATTAGCGATATACGTGGCTTCAAAAGCGTCATTCCAAAATCCCGCGCGAACTTGGGAAGGGTTCATGGCATAGACCACAATCGCGTACGATCCGGCATTGGCCGTCATTGACCAAGAATTTTTGGCACTGTAATTTTGCACCAAGTGCCAACCGTCGGCATTTTCCAGCCAAAATTGATATTCCGGGCTCCCATTCCAATCAGTGGCCTGTGCATTGAATGTCAGGTTGTTTCCGGGTGTCGGAGTTCCTGTCATAGTTAAAGTCAGATCAGAAACCGTCGCCGTATCGGCCAAAGTTAATCCTGAAAATGACATGATTGATAGAAGGGTGGCAGCCAAAATTGCTAACAGCCGCCCCCAGGGGCGTTGTTGTCGCGTAAATATTCCTCCAGTATCGTTGGTATAGACACAGCTTGATACCAATGATGGTTGGTATCAACTGCTTCGTACTGACGGTTCGACGTCACATGCCCATATTCCTGCAAATTTTCCGTTATGAGCCAAAAAATCCAAGGAATTGGTTTATCCAAATAAACTGTCACTTTGAGCAAATGGGTTTACAGGGCCTTGCATCACTACAACACGGACAAGTGATAATTAACGGAAGCACCAAGTTTTTAGACGAATCCAACGGCCACAAATACACCCTCAATGATATCCAAAACGGGAAAGCCCCTGAAATTTCTTCCAATGATAATGTGGCAGTATGGGTAGGAGTAAACCCTGGCAGTGCGACTATCACCGACTTAAAGGTGAATAGCACCCCGGTGCCCTTAGGCCAGTTGCCCGAGGTTCCATATGCTGCAGCACTTCCATTAGCGGGAGGAATTGTCCTCGTCGGCGGGATTATCTGGCATAGGCGAAGAAACAGAGCTTAACTTTCTCCAATGCTGGATTTTTTCCCGCAGTGGGTGTATTGAGCGCGAGAAGATGGAATACCAATCCGTATAGTCTCCGTTAGTAACTCCCGAATTGCATTCCAGTCTAGAATCATAGTAGACCGTTCCCTCTTCTGCTGCATCCGCGGATGCGGATGATGAGAAAAGGAGAGGTGAATGGGATCCCTTCCGGGATCCCATTTGCCATACCGAAGGGTGTCGCAAAACCCAGCCCGAATGCCATATTTTCTAAGGCAGACTCCCTGTCGATGTCTCACAAAACGGTACAGCTTTAACCGAGGGCAGTAGGCCTCAGTGGAACCAAGCTAAATCTTCCGGTAAAGTGCATGCGAATTACGGTGTTCTGACTTTAACTTAGAATGAGCGGAGAAAGCAATATGACCAATGCAAGACGTTTTGCCGTTTTAGCGGCGGTCTTCATCGGGCGTTCGACTATGGCATTCGGTACCATTGGGATGAAAGCGCCATGGGCCACTCGATCACTACGTCGTTTACCGACAACGAAACCATCCCTGTTGCAGGCTACGCGGGAACACTCAGCAATACCCTGTTCAAGTTTTAACGCCCCAACTCATGGAAACCGAAACCCGATTTGAGAATGCCGGATGGAATTTCCCAAATGTGTGGGAGATACCGGCAGGAGACAATCCTCTGGTACTAAGCGCTTACATCTTCAACCCCCATCTGGATACCTCCAGTGCTCGAATTCGAAACCGCCTCCGTACGCCGTGCAATGCCGTGGGTGATTGCAAACCAAGGGAATCATGTTTTAGCGATCCCAGTGTTGGTCCGCAGCAGCAGTGCAACAAGGCCAATTTGCTGCGCTGTATCAAAAGGCTAGAGATTATCCCCACGTGGGTTAGTTAGTAACACGGTGACAATACGCTTCTCAAGACCAAAGAGTTTTGGCCATTGAAACCTATTTGGCCCAAATTGATGGGGCTTCTTGGGTCAGTTGCCAAGGCTGAATCTGAAGAGGGATTAGTAATCTAATCGGAAATCGGAGAAAAAATTCGAGAACATGATAAGCGTTGGCACCCGTTTTACACTTCTGCGCTGACTCGGATAGGGAAACCGGCTATCGCTTTCTCGTAGAGTGGACTTACAGAGTCCACCCGCTTCTCGTAATTCCCTAGACTGCAATGTAGCCCGTCTAATTGCCACCTACATTATGATGCAGGGGCTGGGTAGGCAACGCTCGGGCAGCCCCCCGTTTGTCCACTATTTACTTCATATGCTCCACTTGGCGCGGTCGACCCCGATGGGGCGGGAGCAGGCGACGATAAATCCCCATTGGGCTGAGGGCTCTGTACCATCATGCTATAAGTTTGGTGCAACATGATGCTGGACGGTAGCAACCCGGGAATGGCAATAATAGGATGATAGGGATAAAATACTTCGACCACTGCGTAGCTTTCAGCTGGATCACTGGCATTAGTATACTCCCATACGCTATTGGGCTCCGAAGTAGTGGCCCCAGTACTGGGATTTGTTCCTGCGTTAAAGGTCAAAACCGCGTAAGCCTTATCCGCCGAGTTGTTAACGCTCATTCCAAACCCATTAGCAATCTGATCATCGACCACACCGTAAACGGTTACCGGAGATTGGGTTGCCGGCGCTGGTGACGGGGAAGGCGATGGAGAAGAGCTTGAACTTTGTGCCGCAGCTTCTTGCAACTCCGCAGAGTCTCCTGGACAACCAAGGGGGTTTCCAAGTGCCAATGTGCGTGCGCCAATGCGGGCGGCTTCTTGCACCGTAACATTGGCATTAATGTAAAGCCCATAGCTGATGATGCCAAAAATCAGCAACATTAATAGAGGAAGGACCAAAGCAAACTCGACAAGCGCTTGACCTGACAGACGGTGCCTTTTCATTCAGCCATCCTCTGTTGAACACACGCAATAGCCTGATATACCCTTAAACGCCATACGGAACTTTTTTGGCTCCAACTGATTGCCATACCTGACATGGGCGCCCCTCCCATTTTTCATTCCCCACTTACCAGTACAAAAACATCAAAATACTCGAGCCTGAACTTTCTCGTTTTCCCCCGTTCCCAAATCGGAACCGGTTGCCCTATTTAAATATGTTTAGAATGCTTAAAAGTCCCGGGCCTAGGATCGCCACAAACAGCGAGGGAAAGATAAAGAGCACCATGGGAAACATCATTTTTACAGGAAGGCTTGCGGCTTTTTCACGGACTTTAGCCACGCGAATTTCTTTGATTCGAGCGCCTTGAATATGGAGCGCGGTTCCGATGCCGCCGCCCGTTTTGTCGGATTGCGCCACAAGAGATGCAAAGCGATTGAGTTCGGCGGATTTTGTCCGTTCAGCAAGTCCTCTTAATGCCTGCTCGCGCGTCATTCCTACTTGCAAGTCCGTTAACACACGACCGAATTCTTGCTGCACCACCCCAGACGTTTTTTGTACTAATCGCCTAAGAGCACCATCAAACGCCAATCCTGCCTCAATACTAACGCTTAATATATCAAACACTTCGGGTAACGAATCTTCGAGTTGGCCCATTCGTTGTTGATATTTTGAAGTTAAGCGTGTGCCAAACAGCAAATACACGACGCCGGCAACGACGAAAGGCAAGGCCACTTTTTGCATCAAGGTAAGTGTATGAACAAAGCTTATTGCCATTACTGTGACTGCGGCAGCCAGGACAGTGGAAACCAGGCGAATTAAGACGTAGGTGCTCGCGGAATATTCGACGCCTGCCATCTTCAATCGACGGTTTAGTTCGTCATTGACGCGACCCGGCAGCAAACGGTCGCCCAAACTTTTGCTCAACCTTTGGAAAAACGGCGTCACAATACGATGATAAAAATCAATTTCCAACTCATCTTTGACCCACCCACCGGTTCGGTTAATAAGGGGGGTAAGTCGATTAGATAGAGCCTGTTGCCGTCTGTAGTTCTTCAAATCATTAGCCCACGCGGCCAAGCTGAACACGACAACAATCATGATGATGACTAAGGCCGCAACATAATATATGGCAACATTCATAGCACTCCTCCTAACTACAAATCCGGCCCTTTAACCATACGTTGAATGATGTATGATCCTATGGAGATGGAGACAACCGCGTATCCTAGCATAAATAGACCATCTTTCGTAGTAAACAACGGACGCTCGTATGATGGATTCAAAAACCAAAGAACAAAGCCAATGCCGATAGGGAGAAACGTGACAATTAAAGCACTCATACGCCCTTGAGCCGTTAGTGTACGAATCTCGCGTTTTAACCTCTGTCTCTCGGTGATGGTCGCTACGATGTTTTCCAATATAGAGGATAAGGCGCCGCCTACCTCGCGTTGAATCGTAATCGCCATCACCGCTAACTCTAAATCTTTCCATGGCATTCTTTGCGTCAATTCCTGAAGTGCATCGTCTAACGACACTCCGAGTGATTCCCGGCGCAACATGCGCACGACCTCTGGTCCTAACGGTGCCGGAGTTTCTTTAGCAACGAGTGACATGGCCTGCTGAAATGACGACCCGGCTTTCATGGCATTAGCCACTCCGGAAAGGAAATCAGGCAACAACGCTTCGGCATCGGCCATCCATTTGCGTTGTCGCCAGCGCAACACCAATGCGACCACCGCAAATCCCACAACGGCTAAAACTGCCGCGCCAACCCAACCCCGAACCAAATATCCCAACAACCCCGGTAAAATCACACTAGCCGATCGGATGGCAAAATACTCCGACGCTCGCAGTCGGAACGCCGCAGCTCGATTGCTCCTAACCCAGTTCTCAGGCAATAAGCTACGAAGGCCTTTAGTAACCCGTTTGGTATCTTTTTTGATCGGGGAAAACATCTTCAACCGGCGTTGAGTCGTGTTATGGAAACGCGACTCGCGGATGGCAAGCCCGAAAGCGAAAACCACAACAGCCCACACCATCACTAAAATCCAACGCATTGTCATTTGCTCACCACCCAAATATAGACAACGGTAAATCTATTCCGTAGCGAATGATCTTGTCATAGAAATGCGGACGAATTCCCTGGGGTTGGAAGCTGCCTTGAACCCGGCCATTTTCGTCTAATCCTGTCTGCTGATAGACAAACAAGTCTTGCGTGGTAATGGTTCCGCTTTCCATCCCCACAACCTCGGTAATTTGCACAATACGGCGGGATCCATCTTGCATTCGTGACTGTTGGACGATGAGATCAATAGCCGAGGACACTTGTTGTCGTATTGCGGTGAGCGGTAAATCAGCCCCCGCCATCAGCACCATCGTCTCCAAACGTGCTAGACAATCACGAGGTGAGTTGGCGTGCGCCGTAGTCAGACTCCCTTCGTGACCGGTATTCATAGCTTGCAGCATATCCAAAGCCTCGCCCCCACGCACCTCACCGACGATAATACGATCAGGACGCATACGAAGCGCGTTGCGCACCAACGATCTAATGGTGATTTCCCCTCGTCCCTCAACGTTTGGCGGTCTGGCTTCCAATGTCACTTTGTGCTCTTGCTGCAGTTGCAATTCCGCCGCATCTTCAATCGTCACGATCCGCTCGTTACCGGGAATGAAAGCCGACAAAGCATTCAAGGTAGTGGTTTTACCACTACCAGTGCCGCCTGAGACAATAATGTTGATTCGCCCCAAGACGGCCGCTTCCAAAAATCGGGCCATGGCATCGGATACAGTTCCGATTTCCGTCAACTGAGCCATGGTGAACGGATCTTTAGAGAACTTTCGGATCGTAATCGAATCCCCATTCACCGCAATAGGGTGAATCACAGCATTAACACGTGAACCGTCTGGTAAACGAGAATCCACCATCGGACTGGCATCATCAATACGGCGGCCAGTAAATGCCAACATCTTTTCTAATGTGGCTTTCAAGTGCTCGGGACTGCGAAATTGTACCGGAACCTTTTGTAAGCGTCCAAATTTCTCCACGTAAATTCGTTCGGGGCCATTGATCATCACTTCAGATACGTCAGGGTCGTCAAGCAAGGGTTGGATCGGACCGTAGCCTAATATCTCATTAACCAGTGTCTTCACCACAACGTCTTGCTCGGTCAGCGAAAGATCCCGTTCCTGGGCCACCGTATTGCGCACTAAAGACGCCACTTCAACGCGAGTCATTTTGTCTAGAGTATCCTGCGTCCGCTCCAGTAATACATCCTGCACTTTCGCCTTAATAGCATTTAGTTTCGGATTAGCCCAAGCCAAGCCCTCCGAAGACGGCGATTTGCCGTCTTGGGCTTTAGGCTTGTCTTCGCGCGGGAGACGTACCGCGGGATTAATACTCGACCTCACTGTGTTATGCCCGCTTAACCGAGACCGCAAATCCATTAACTACGTCTCCTTTCACCACGATTTCTCCAACCTGAAAACAGCGTGCCCTTAGGTCGGTGTTGGGTATTTCGCACATTGCGAGATGGTCCATAAAGATTTTCGACCATATCCTGCGCCATCTCCGTGAGCGCCCGACTTAATAGCGAATCGGGGTTCAATAGCTGTAGTGGACGCCCCTGATTTGCGGCCTTGACAGGCCACGATCCGTCGGAAGGTAGCTGATACGAGATCTTGGTTCCCAGTGTTTTCTCAATATCCTGCGGCTCGACCCCGGTTTTGGATCCGGCACGGTTCAAGACGATCTTTACCTTGTGGTCGGGGTAACGAAGACCCTCCCGAAATACCCGCATTGCTTGGCCGATGGTGCGTATCGTCACCACATCGGGTGTACACACTGTCAGCACCTCGTCGCAGAAATCCAGGGCTGAAACGTTCACATCGCTATATCCCGGCCCGGTATCCACGACAACAAAGGCATGGGTTTCCCGCAATAATTGCAAGACCCGTACCACCCGTTCGGCATGGACTTCGTCCGCTTCTTCCGGGCGGAGTGGGGCAGCCAACACATTGACACGGGTACCATGCACGTTGATTAGGGCGCGTTCAAGCCGCATCCGGTCTACTTGTCCCATATCGCCTGCAACCACGTCATAGATGGTGGCTTGAGGCAAGATCCCCACCAATGTCGCGACGTCGCCAAACTGGAGGTCAAGATCAACCAACGCCACGGGATCTTTCCGAGACTTTGCCAAGGCTAGCGCCAGGTTCACAGCAATGGTCGTTTTCCCAACGCCCCCTTTAGACGAGAACACCACTTGAACCCTTCCCGGTTCATTCATGGCGCCTTCCGACTTTGCGGCATGAATGGGCAAGCTGGTCTCAAGATCCTGCTCCCAATTAGAGAGTCCAACCAGGTCTCGTGCTCTAATGGCCAAAGCCCGCTTGGCTGTAGCTGTCGTCTCCGGTCCAATTAAGATAACCGGGTAAGGTGCCTGAGCCAGTTGGTCCATTAGCCCAACATTTTCGACCAAAAGTTCATCATGAATCACCAGACATCCCGGATTGGTAAGGGAACATTCATCCAAGGCTTGCCGCAAATCCCCGCTGATGCCAATAAACACAGCCTCCGCGTCGCTTTTTACCGCAGCAGTCAGGGTGTTGTGCAGCGCTTCAGGTGCTGCAACATATACGGTATACATGTGTTTCCCCCCTTTCTAACTAGGGTATCGGCGTCAAATACGTTTTCTGGCTATAGGGTACCGGGATGGCTGCGTGAGAATGCGGCGCATCCAATGCCGCAATCAGAGTCCCGTGAGACTCTGCAAAAATCAGCGCTGCAATTCGTTCAGGCGGCAAAGCCAAAATCAGGGTCAATCCTTGTCCCGTGGTTGGCGTGGCCGATGGAGTCAACGACCCATTGACAGCAAGTACGGGTATATTGTTCATGAAATCTTCCACAACAGGATTACTCGAACCCGTTGGCGTAATTTGGGTAAAAAGACTAATATGATCGCCGGGATTAATCATGCCATCCACGGCATCCGAGCTCCCCAGCGGAAGATCAACTGCCATGTCGTGCGGATTAATACGTGCGGCAATCACATTGCTTGTCTTGGGATAAAATATTTCAGATCCTACTATCGGAACTCCTGGCCCAAGTGCCTCCGTGGTCCATGCCCCGGTTAGACTGGCTACCGATGAGAGAGCGCCAGGCGGTACCAATGTGGTTGGGTACCGCCTGATTGTAACGTCTCCCGGCACAATTGGCTGAAATGCCGATGTCGCGGTGGTCAGTACAAGAACGGGCGCAGTGGCAACTGTCCTCTTCTGTTGTGCTTGTTGTTGCATATATTGAGTTGCATAATTAAAACTAATATACACGGCTCCCGCACACAATATTACAGCTACCAGTAACCAACGGTTGACAGCCAGAAATTGCCTAATTCTGGTCGTCCCGCTCAAGATAATCCTCCCTATTAAGTTGCAACGTTGGTCCCAATGCTGTGAATCGTGTTGTTGACTGTCCCACCTAAGAAACTCAACGCGACTATTACTACTACTGCAATCAGTGCCAGAATCAGCGCATATTCTACTAGCGCCTGTCCTTTGTTCTCTTTAGCCTTGTTGGCTAAAGAGACCATGCGCGCCTTGCCAAATGCAAAAGCCTCGCGACTCCAGTTGTTTATTCTCTTTACCGCCGTCACTGTGTGACCACTCCTTAGAAATAATATGGTAAGTTTGATGGCTCCCCTAAGGGGATATTTTCCAAATTCCACATTACACGGTTTGACATAACAATGCAAATATACAATGGGATAGCAGATAGAAATGTTTTTTTTATATTTATATAGCGAGAGATTTGTGTCAAATAACTGGACGTTCCAGAACCTCAATCCCGTTGGAATTAAAAAGACATTTTTTCTCAACATATTATGCCTTTTTTCTTCGACCATTTCTCTGTTAAACAGGAAAATTTCTGGTGTCTGTCGAACATTGATGTGGACCCGCACAATTATTGTTCCAAACTGGAATTTAGCTTAGGAGGTCCGTGTGGCAAAAATCGTTGCAGGTATTAACAATACATCACTAAATGAAAGCAGCCCCATGAAGATCAGTACATTACTGCGAAACCGGAACACCTGGGTGTTTTTTGCATTATCCCTGCTTTATTGCATCCCATCATGGGTTCGATATGCCTCATGGCGCGGCAGTGTTTGGGACATGGGATATTTCGTTAATGCGTTATGGTCGATTAGCCACGGCCACTGGCTAGCTTGTTCGCCATTTGAAGATGGGATGCCAGCTCTGGGAGATGCCGCCTCATTCATTCTTTACCCCCTTGCATTATGGTATCGAGCAACGGGTCCCTATGGACTCTTATGGATTCAGGCAATAAGTCTCTTGTCTGGTATAGTATTTTTGCTTAGGTGGGGTCGACGATTTCAATTGACACCAATCTATTCAGTCGTTCTAATAGGACTTTTTCTCATTTTCCCTACAATATGGGGGTCGCTATTATTTGATTTTCACCCTGATGTGTTTGCTATCCCTCTGCTATGCGCCTTAGTAGAGAGTGTGTGGGATTGCCACTGGCGAAAATACTGGGTTCTGTTCTTTCTCAACCTCTTAGTCAAAGGCACTATGCCAGTGACATTGTTTGGCGTTGGGATCATGTTGTTGATCCAGCGCCATCGGTGGCAGGGATGGCTCAGTCTACTGCTGTCCTCCGGCTGGATGGCAGCCATAGCGCTATGGCTTTTACCGAAACTGTCTCCAACAGGCAATGTTGCGCAGTGGTCCTCCACCTATGGATGGGTCAGCCACAGTCCCCGAAGTTTTTTGGGCAGCGTTGCAGGGCGTTTGACCATTTTAGCAACTCCATGGGGCCACTCCACTGTGTGGGTTTATTTGTTTGGAATTGCAGCCGGAGTTGCATTTATACCATTTTTCTACAAGCAGAGCCTCATTGTGCTAATACCTGCCTCGACGATGATTCTCTTCAATGTTTACTCCCACTATGTGCAACAGCAGTGGCTCGTTAACCAATATAGCCTGTTTATGGTTCCCTTCCTATTTGCCTCCTTGACTATTGCGATGAGTCTGTTAACCAAGAGGACCCTGCGTTTCACGTTTATGGCTCTGCCGATCCCTATCTTGGTGGCCAGCCTAACCTGGAAATCTTTTGGTCCGATACTCTGGCCTACTCGTGCAGCTCGTCAACTCACTGTCGCCAGCCAGTTGATCCCGCCCCAAGCTCCTGTTTATGGCCAAGACTTCACCCTTTACAAGTTAGTCAATCGTAGCCACGTAGCAATTCTCACTTCCTACCCCCAAAAGGTGCCAAACGATGCATTTGTATTGCTGGATAAGAACCAAAACATTTATCAATTTTACGGAATCTCCATCCGAAAATTTCAGGTCATGCTACTCGACTTCGAAAAAAGTCCCCAGTGGAAAGAGCTCTATCACCAAGGCCCCGTCTATCTCTTTCACAAAATTGGATCATGACCGACATGGGGGGCATTTCTGAGACCTTTAAGCTCTTAAGCCCCCTTCATAGCCATCAGATCGGCCCACGTTAACAGTCGGGTAATAAAGGCCAGTCCCGTAAACACAAATATTCCGATGCCAATTACGACCCATACGGATGTATAAGGCAGTAATTCATAGACAACCGCGCCCATAATTAGACTATTAAGAACTGCAAGCCATGCAGTCCGCCACGGAAAATTGATGTCGCGGAATTGATGGCGGACCAAACGTCCGGTATAAATCATAAGAAATGCCTGAGAACAGGCAAGAGCGGCGGCGAGCCCTGTCGCCCCCCAGTGGACCAGCCCCAGCATTGTCAGCAAGTTTATTCCTGCCCCAATTAAAACGGCGCGAAGATAACGTTTTTCTCCATAGGTAACGACCAGATTGATGGCAAAAACCTCTCTAATCGCCGTAATCATCCAACTCACAGTAAGAATAGCAAATGGCACACTTGCCGATTGATACTGGTTACCAAAGAGGCCTACGATAAACGAGTGGTCCACAACCATCGCACCGATAGCAATGGGAATGGTAACAATCACGACCATGCGTAGAATGTTTACCGTTACCTGCTCAAGCTTTTCCCTATTATCATGTACTAACTGGCTGGCCATAGGGTAGAAACTTTGCAAAAGCACCCCCAAGAGAGACGCCAGTAACACTAGTGGTCGCGTGGCGGCGGAATAAAAACCTACTTGAGTAAGGGTCGTAAAGTGTCGTAAAATGAGCACGTCAATTCCCGAATAGATCACACCAACAACTCCAAATATGGCAAAAATTGAACTGTGCCGAATTGTTGTCGCTAGCCTCCTCCACCCTGGCCAACATGGACACCTTAACCCCTGATATATCGCTAGGTAGGCAATCAATCCGATAGGAGCAATCCACAACGCTGTCACTGTAACTATCACGGCTAGATTAAGCTTTCCTTCTGCATTGACGAGCAACACCGTTGCCACTAATCGCAAAATGGCACCCACAACCATAGCAACGGCCGGAATCGCCAATTGTTGTTCAAGAGCGTAAATCCATTGGGGATTCACACTATTTTGCAACAGCAAACTTGACCATAACAATAGCAATATTTTGGTCATCCCAGACATCGGTAAAACCAATGTGGCCCCAATGAAGATCAGCATACCAAAAAGGCCCAACCAAAACAGCACATCCCATGCCTCTTGGACTCGAGCGATCCTTTCACTTCCTTGCAGCGCAGAAGCCACACGCGTCATCCATGTAGGAATTCCCAATTGGGTCAAGGTTAACCATAAGATCGCCCAGGTCCATGTATAGCTATATAACCCATAACCATTGGGTCCAAGTATCCGCGCAAGATATACTACCGTAATGAATCCCAATGCACCTTGAATCACAGTAGATATAGACAAAATGCTAAAATTAGAAACTAATCCTTGCCGCCGCATCCTACTTGTCCTCAAATTAATACCCAACTATCTTAGCACCAAGTTAAAACGGAAAGCAGATTTTGAAAAGAGGACAAGATTCATGGCCAGTTCAGTATGGGCATTTTTAGCGCCTCCCCGAGAATCTCCTCCAATCGGAAACGTTAAATCTGTGGTTTTATTGGACCCAATTTCCCGATAATACCATGGTAAACCCCGCGTAGCATGGCTAACATCTTTTTTCGCCGGTCCTGTTCAAAGAGCAGTACGCCAACATTCTCTCTTACCGAGTTTACGATATCCATTGCTATCCATCGCGGATGACTTGTCACATAGTGTCTATAGAGCCATACTCTGTTCCGTGCCATATAGTACCGCCGTATGGGAGGGTAATTTCCTACGGTAACCTTCTTCCACAATACCTTATGGTGCGTTGGATAGCCAAGATTATGGTCAAGCACAGCGCTTTCGCATTCCAAAACAACATAGCCCTTTTTTCCACATCGCAAGCAAAATTCCGTATCGACTAGATCAATAAAGAGATCCTCATTGTATAGTCCAACATGAGAAAATATGGTGAGTTTAATCAAGTTACCCGATGTCATCGTCGTGAGAATTTCGCCATAAATTTCATTCCGAAAGGGTTTATCAGCAAAGGTTATCAAGAGGTTGCGTGTTTGATCCCGATACCTCGGCGCGATTATAGCCACGCGGTCTTTGTCTGGATACATGGTGTAAGCTTCGAACATTAATTGCAACATGTTTCGCGTTACCCGGCTATCTTGGTCCATGGTCACGACCCATTGGTAATCATTGGTTGAAGCCCATTTGACCCCGATATTCAATGCCGCAGCAATCCCTAAGTTATTATCATTGCACCAAACAACAACCCCTGACAACCGACTTAATGACTTGAGATATTGGGCATTTGGTCCTTGGGTGCCGTTATCGATTACAAATACTCGCCCAACCTGCGACAGTAATGAGTGCACATTTTCGACCACAGATCCGTCGGGAAAATAAGTCACTACTACCCCACAAATAGTTGCCTTGTCATACCATGCCTGTTTTAACATCGTGATTTTTCCGCTGTTAACACAGCCTCCTCCCCCCAAAGAGGATGGCTAGACAGAGCGAAATACTCTTGGTATTGGCCTATATAAGATCGGAGAAAAGTCTGAAAAGTACGATCGCGCAACATATTGTGCCTGCCAGTTTCCTTAATGTCAAGACTTCCTGCCCATGACAACGACGCATTCGCCGCGGAAGTCCAGGTCTTAATGTGCAGGAATCCAGAGCGTTCTGCACAATTGCGCAATGTTCCCGGAGAAAAGAGGCGAATATGGCGAGGTGGGTCTAGGTCTCGCCATGAAGACCCAAATTGCTGATGAGCTCTACTCGAAACATTTGGTGTCACAACTATCAACCGCCCGCCACCCTTCAAAATGCGGTGGCATTCTTGCAAAAGACCTATAGGATCAAATACGTGCTCAATCACATGATTCATCGTAACCGCATCGAATCGGTTTTCGGAGTATTTCATGCTTGTCACCTCACCGTAGTGAACCTCAAGTCCAGCAGTTCGAGCTCGTTTCACGGCTTGTGCATCAAAATCTACTCCTTCTACATCCCATCCCATAGCACGCATTCGCTCTAAGAACACGCCGGATCCGCAGCCAATGTCCAAAAGTCGTCCTGGAGTTTCATGTTCTAATGTCATATAAGAACTTTTTCGTTCCCAGCGCCGAAGCCAGGTAATCCTGGCCAAACCAACCCTAACCAACCAGTAGAAAAATTGCTCGTGGCGACGTTCTGAATGGGTATAGTAAATGTTGTACGCTTTAGAAATCTCATCTTCTAACGGGGCGGGATCTAACCACACCAGTCCACACTCGGGATTAGAACACAAAGAAAAATTCCATGTCCCTGGTACTCCAAAAATACGATCCGGCAAAGCCGAATATAATGGCGTACCAATCGAACCACACACATAGCAATCAGGGCACGGGCGAGATCTTATAACATTGTCCATTAAATACCGCCTTCCTGAAGTTCGCGCTGATTACCATTCCCGTCCTAAACCCCGAGTGCACTCGCCTCATAATGATGGAACTACTTTTATATGAAAAACAACATTCCTAGGGCGGCCACCAGTCCCGTTCTTAGCAAGCGATATTTTAAGACAATCCATTTGCGAACAAACCAATTCTGATTATGCAGATTGGCATAGGCGTATATCATCTGCCGCGTGCTGCTATCCAATTTGGGGCCGTAAAGGGGACAAAAAATTTCTGCTTGAAACTGCGTCGCATTAAGAACACGGCGCCACGATCCAGATAAGTGATCGGTTATAATCTGCCTTGGACTCCATGGTTTGGCACCGGCCGCGTTGGCTGTATGTTGACGATAAAGGAGTGTAGGTTGCGGGATACAAACAATCCTGCCGAATCCTGCGGCCATTAAACCAATCCACCAATCATGCATTATCGCCCTTTCCGGAATAGTAGGCACCATTTCCCTCAGGCTTCTATTAATCATCATAGTACATCCCGCAATGGAGTTATGCAGCAACAAAGGTTTAAGGGTGTCATGGGGCTTGGTTCGAACATGACGAAAGAACGATGAACTGATCTTCATTAAATTCTCATCAACAACAACTAAATCTGAATAAACCAACAACGGAACATGAGTTCCATTACGTTTTTGCAAATCAATCATAGCCGTCAGGGTGTCTGCCACCTTCGTTGGTAACCACACGTCGTCTTGGTCGCTAAACATTGTGTAGGAAGCCTTCGAGTATGTTAATAAGCCAGCAAAGTTATCTTTTGGACCAAGATGCTGTGACGGGGGCAAGAGAACGATTGTATCTGAATATCGTAAAGCGTACTTAGTGAGAATATCGACTGTCTTATCATTCGATCCGTCGTCCCGAATCAGCAATCTCCAGTTTTTATAGGTTTGATTTATTATGGAGTCCAGTTGTTGTGCAATATACATTTCTCCGTTGTATGTTGCCATGATGATGTCCACTGTAGGGTCTACAAACATGAGACACTGTCACCCCGTTCTTCTCTGAATCGTTACAAAAGCAGCCACATCCCTAATGCGGTTTTCCAGGAATTACCAAAAAATCCATACCTCAATCCGACCAGTCGTCGTCTCATTACGGTCCTCGTACGGAGTGCGATATATGCCTGCAATGTGGAAACTGTTTGAGCATCCAATTCGTTGCCATATCGAGTCAAAAAGGCGCTGGCCTGCCCCTGCGTGCGTTCTAAACGTCTGGCCATGGTTTGGCGCAGGTAATTCCAAGTACCCACAATAGAATTTCGAGGTACTCGCGTAGCTCCTACCAAATTGGCATCGTGTTGACGATACTGTATGGTAGATTTAGGAACCGAAACCACTCGGCCAAATTTCGAAGCAACCAGAGCAAACCACCAGTCATATAGGAAAACCCCGTCGGGCAAGGGCAGTCCTTTCTCTGCCAGAGAACGGTTAATCATTGTTGTGGAACCGGTGACAACGTTTTGAAACAGTAGTTCCGAAAAATTTTCCGTTGGTTTAAGCCCTACATAATGCCAATAGGAGGGATCGATAAGCCCCAGTGCAGCATCCACTACCTTGAGATCCGTATGCACTAACACAGGTGTACCCGGATAGTTCAGTTCGGCAGTTTTCATGGCGGTCCAGGTTAAGCTAATTTTGTCGGCAACCCACACATCATCATGGTCAGCAAACATAACATAAGGGGCCGCAGTATGCGTCATCAAATATTCCACGTTGCGAGATACGTTATGGAACGGACACTCCGGGGTTATATCGACAATGTGGCCAGGGTATCGGGTGCAATAATCGTGAATGATAGTCCGCGTGTTATCAACCGAGCCATCATCGGAAATTAGCAAACGCCAACGCTGATGGGACTGGGTGAGGATCGAATCAATTTGTGGAGCCAAATACTTTTCCGAATTGTATGTGGTCATCACAATATCTATCCAGAAATCCATCTAATACGTTAGCCTCCAACGGTGATAAATGAGTCGGACAAAGGTCGATACGATTTTCATAATGGGTTCCCTGCGGCTCATTTTACTTAATTTCTGAATGGATCGCCATTGTCCATGAATCACATTGTACAGGGTTACTGCCCAGTGCAATGCATAAATACGTGCCCAAGCAGCCTCTACTTGGCGGTCAGTCAAAGACTGACTGACAGACGGATCCTGCAATAATCGGTTAAGCGTCATGGCTTCATAAAACACCAAAGAACCTGATCGTAACATTTTGGCGGTTTCAGTCGATGAGTCCACGTGCTGGTAGACTTCGGCTTCCGGAACAAACACGACCGGATAGCGTGCGGAAATTTTTACGAACGCCTCATAATCTCCAGCCCACGGATTATCCGACGGGATCCCCCCGATTTCGTTAAGGGCCTGACGGCGAACCACCACAGAAGAATATAACCCGTATAAATTTCCATTGGCCAAAGCCCGAGCCAGAGTGGTTCCGGTTCCCCAGTAACCTTTAAACGGTATCGCATATGGCCTGAATCGTTGACAATTATTCTTTAATATCCGTCGACCGCAAAATAGTGCTGCATCTGAGTAAGATTGCGTCGATGTTTGTATAATTTCCAGAAAGGTTGGCAGTAGTTGATCATCCGCACCCAACATAAGAATGTACGGGGCTAGTCCGGATTCCCCACAAGCTCTAAAATTGGCAGCTAATCCTCTGTTCTCTTCATGGCGCATTGCCAAAATCCTACGGTCTTTCGCTGCAATCCCTTGCGCCACATCCCAGGCATCATCACTGGAGTGGTCATCAATGATCACGCACTCCCAATTTGAGATAGTTTGGTTTTGCACTGACCGTACGGTTTCACGCAATAAATGTGCTCGATTGTAGGAAGGAATAGCAATCGTAATCCATGGTTTGTCCATAACCATAGGTCTGTTCCTTTCCAAATTGCGACGTCGGATTCTATAGAAAAAGTGATGCCTTTACCCTTTTTGTTGATATAATGATGTCGTATTGTCATGGATACCTTTGGGTAGGTCCCTGCTAACAACCTGATCAACAATAAATTGCGGGCGTTGACGTCCCTGTTCGAGAGTTCTTCCCACATATTCTCCGATAATGCCTAGTACTCCTAATTGTAATGATCCTAGCCAAAGAACAGTCACCATCATAGATGTCCATCCCAAAACCAATGCGGGATTTTTGGGATTACTAAGTTTTTGATATATCAGCCAAAGACTCGCCATTAATGCAAGTGCGGAAACCATTAGAGCGACACGACGGATCCACCGCAATGGTTGTATCGAAAATGAGGTAATCCCGTCCAGAGATAAGTGCCACATCTTCTTCCAAGAATAGTGAGTAGTTCCCTGAGACCGCGGCGCACGGTTATAAGGTACGCCAATTTGACGAAATCCCGCCCAGGCCACCATTCCGCGCAAGTAACGGTGATATTCGGGCATCGCATTGACAACGTCTACCACGCGACGAGACATCAGGCGAAAATCACCTACATCGGGCGGAATATTGACATCACTCAGAGATCCTAGTGTTCGGTAAAACAAATGCGCTGCCTTGCGTTTAAACCATGAATCCCCTATCCTCAAGTGACGAATCCCATAAACGACGTCATACCCCTGTTTCCACAACTCAATAAAGAGCTCAATGAGTTCCGGAGGATCTTGAAGGTCGGCGTCCATCACCACTACAGCATCACCTTCCGCATGCACCAATCCAGCGGTAACTGCACTCTGATGTCCAAAGTTACGGGATAGTGCTACAACTTTAACGGCAGGATCCCCTGCTGCAAGCTCAAACAGCTTTTGCCGCGATTCATCGGTAGAACCATCGTCGACAAAGACTAGCTCATAATGAATATTTTGGAGAGCTTTCTTGGTGCGTGTATAAGTTTGCACGACCATGTCATGTTCGTTATAAACTGGAATAACGATACTAATCAAGTAATTACTCATAATGCAAGTAAGTCCTCCTGCGCACGAATGTCATGTCGACGAGTTCAATGAAGATCAAAATACGACATCCTACCTTGCTCATACACAAACATCTGTTACGAGCGAATCTGCCTTTCGGGAAATTGGCATGTTACTGCGCCGTTGACCTCAGGATTTGCAAAGTCCACCCAAAATTCCAAAAAAAGTTTCAGAGTATCAAACCGAAATCCCTACCATGTCGAGAAACTTCCAACAACACGAGCTACACTTATTATCCCAATGGTTCCGCCTGATAGCTAATCCGTGGCTGCATTTTTCTCCATACGAAACAAATACCCACACTAATATTTACAATAGTTATGCAAATATGCGAACGCAACGCCCTTCATATGAGTAAATTCTCTAATTTGTATAGACGGATCCGTCCTCAACATTTCGCACGCAAACAGCAATATCGAGCCAGCTTTCATCGTTGATTGGCGACAGAGATTTAGTGCCTGAGGCAATAAATCTGTCTTGTTGGACTACAATGATTTTTATCCCATCTCCGAAATGGGCACACCCGACCCTTGGAAGCGTTATCGAATACCACCCATTCCGATTCTCTTAAATGTTGCAACACCGCTAGTCTTAAGGAAATCTATTGGATACGTGATTGATATTGTTCCCGGTGACAGGCCCAAATGAGGGCTAACGCCAAAATAGCGATAATGGAGACCAGGACCAAAACTAACGTGTACTCCACCAACCATTGCTCAGATCGATTACGGTGATCTCGGGCCCAGTGGTCTGAAAGATTAATTCGTGCATAAAACCTCATTTTGCTGAGCGTGTAAAACTAACACTCTTTAGAGTGACGTTCAAATTCAAACTATACAAAAAGATGAATTAGCGGCGGTCAAGTCTGATGGTTTTCGCCTTGACATTGGAAAATCCTGCAGACATGTTGTCGGGCAAAAAAGAAAATTGTTACATACCTACCATAGAATATATCATCGTCCGCCCTTACCTCCGATAAAATATTGGTATTTGAAAGTAATGAAGTAATTGCGACCTCAGAGTTTGAACCTGACACGCAACGTATTAATAAAGAAACAATTCGGTATGATTGTGGGGTAAAGTGGGCCCCTCGAAGGCGTCACATGACCCTATTAAAATGAAACACCGACGTGTGGCTTGACGCTCAGGGTTGGAGTTGCTCAAATGCCTACAACGTGTTCACCGTGCGGGATCTAGCGGCGGAGTCATCCTCCTGTTTGAGAAAAAGCCTTATTTCCCGATCATTCCTAGTGAAATTCGAACGGTATCATTTAGGCCGTCTAATGGCAGCTTCGATCGCAGTCCCACTTGACGTCTCGTGCAATTACTTGAACTCAAGGTTTTGTCTGAATAGCTTTTCCCACTGTAGCGGAATTTTTCCGAGTCGATAGCTTCAAGACTTATCTTCTCATTTCCCATGACTGAGAGAGCCTCACCACTTCATCGGTCGGTATTTCGTGGTCGGGTGGTCTCTGATGATTCTGGAATAGCACACAAACAGCTCGCTTCAACTTGGGCATGTCTCCCTGTGTTTTTCAACTTTCGGCTAACGAGACATCCAACCACATGTAGTCGGCGCAGATGGGTGTAAGATCCGCCCTACAGCCAAACGCCCTGTAACTGTAACGTCGGACATTTGATGGCCCTTGGCACCTACCGTCCGTTTAGTTGATCATCGCTTTTTCAGTGTCCTGTGACATCGTTCACCGAGACCCTTCCATACGTTCGGAATGCCGATAACGGATTTGTCCCGTACGTAGGCTCTGTAAATTGCAAGTCGTCATTGCCGTGGCCAGTGGTGAGAATAGCCGTCAGTGACGGTCGTGCAACTAATGTGCTGGCGCCCGGGTGCCAACGCATGGCGCACCATCCCGTCCACTGGCGGTGCATAGATAGCACCCACGACAAAAACTACAACTTATGGCCAAAGCACTGACCACTTTGGGCCATTCCTTGCAACCCTCGTGGGCGACGAGTGAGCCATGTAACGTCCAAGGTTCAGCCACGCTTTCTTGTTGTGATCTGCAAACGCCCACACCCGTATATTCCTCCCCACAAAACAGTCGATGGTTGTCCGATAACTACCCCAACAGCGGTTGTTCAGATAAGATTTTCCAAAACCGCAATTCAAGGTCCTATTGTCTCAGTATGTATAATTCATGACACCCACATTGAGACCGCGGCAGTTAATGGAATCGGTATACTAAGAGAAGTAATCGTCTCAGGGTAGAATGCAGGCAGCCGAATCGCAAGACTATTGCTAAGACCCTGCGATGAATTTTTTCTGTTTGCTAAATTTGAATACTAAAAGAGGTTCTCATCTATGACTATCGATCACATTAATGAATTGAAACACGAAGATCTCATGTTGTTCGCCCAATTCATCGACTGGACTCCAGAAGACGCGAAAAATGTGGCGCAAGTGCCATGGGACAAGGTGGCGGATAGCGTTGTCCCATTGTTTTACCAAAGGATCTCGGAAATTGCGGCGCTAGACCGATTGGTCCAATCCTATACCACATATGATCGCCTGCAAGAAACTCTGCGAGATCATATTGCACATCTGTCCGATGATCCTTTGGCAGCGGACACCGTAGTCAGACTACGGAAAACCAGTGCCCACCATTTCAATATCGGTTTAGGCACCGAGTGGTTTCTTGGTTCCTATTGGAAACTATTCCAAACCACAATTCATGAGGTTATGGTTGAATTTCTCGGTCAAGACCACGGCCTTAGCATTGTAGACAGCGTGATAAAGCGACTGTCATTAGATATTCTAGTTATGACCAGCAGGCAGAGTACGTACTATACCTTCAACGATATCCTTACCCAAACACCGAACCGCCTAGCAACCCAAATGCAACTGGATGCCCTTATTCGCGTCGGCCAACCTTTCATTTTGCTTTTCGCTGATCTTAATGGATTTAAGTTAGTGAATGATACCTTCGGACACAATGCCGGAGATCAAGTGTTGTCCGTTGTAGCCCAACGTTGGCGCTCTCTATTGAGACGTAAGGATTGGATGGGGCGGTGGGGCGGCGATGAATTTGTCTTTTTGTTCTCAGAAGAATCCACTCAAGAAACCGTTTCTGCTGTGATTACGAAACTAGCCAGCGTTTTCGACACTTCCATTTCCATTCCGACATACGGCGAAGCCCAAATCTCATCATCTTTTGGCCATGCGATTTATCCCGAGGATGGGACGACAGCCGCCGAGCTGTTGCACCATGCCGACCAATATCTGTATGAAGCTAAGCAGTCTTTGTCTACGTGGGTGCAATCCTCCACACACCGCAAAAAGGCCTTTTCCCCATGGACCGACCGGATACAACAAGCTTTGGATGCTGGCAAATTAGAAGTGCACTATCAACCCATCGTCCCACTCCATGGTCAAAAGACCCGCTGGGAAGCCCTGGTTCGCTACCGTGACCACTTGGGAGGCCTGCACTATCCGCATGAATTTCTCGCGGAATTGCAACACAAACCCATATTAAAATCCCTAGATCAACACGTATTGCGCCAGGTTTTTCGTGATCTCAACCTATGGCATCTTCAAGGCCACCCCCAAGAAGTATCGGTAAACGTAACCTTAAGAGATATATTTGACAGTGACTGGCTGCCCTTTCTGCAACATCTTCACGAAGAGTACAACTTTGTGTTACCCACCGATATTACCTTTGAATTTCGTGAATCCATGACCGTATTGGATGTCGAGCGTGCCATATCCTTCCTCAATAGATTGCGTGAACAAGGATATGGCGTCAGCTTAGATAATTTTGGAACAGGGTTCAGTTCCCTTACTCGACTGCAGCGATTACCGATTAATACGGTAAAAATCGACACGTCATTTACCAAGCAATGGCAGACGGATGAAGGCCGCACGCTGATCCAAGCCATCATCGGCTTGAGCCGTCCTATGGCCTTTTCGGTTGTGGCTGAAGGCGTCGAAACCTTAGAACAACGCAATGCGCTTAAAGATTGGGGATGCGATGCCATTCAAGGATGGGTGTATAGTGCCGCTCGAGAGGCGAAGGAGGTGCCCAACTGGGTGACGCCAGCCCTTTACGACTGAAACAGCCTCATCACAAGTTAACCATTACAGTGAATGGAACAACCATTATCGGAAGATGCAAGAGAGAAAACCCGTGAGTGTTTCAAATCTCATTAATCCTCAACCGTTATAAACACGGGATAAATGTGGATACTCGGGGAAAAAGAAACGATTTGTGCCGAAGGATCCTTTCGTATTCGGCGTAACTTTGTTGCTTATATTGCGGATGGCGGTGAGAACGATCGCCTGGACCTCGGGATTGGCTTTGGAGGGAATGGGTTCGACATTGTTTTGGCTAATCCTTTTTGTCATAGGATTGGCTCATCATCGGTGTCAATATTTTTGCCGTCCATAGTTTGGCCAATCGGAAGTACGGAGAAGATGCAAGGAAGAACCCGGTAGGAAACCTGTCACTCCAGGTTTGGCGTAGGCGTTGTTTTTTAGGCCGTTCGCCAAAGCGGAGTCCCAGCCCATAGGGCTGTGCCCTTTATCACTCAGGGACCCCTGAATATGCCAAAGACTCAGGACCTTATAACAGCCGCGTTAGCCGGAGTGATGACCAATGGCATTAGCACCCGGTGGAGATACGTACGCACGAGACTCGGGCTGCGTGGCGGTCGTTGCGCACTCTTCTCGCGCAGCGAGGAGTGATGGGTGTCCCAATTGCTGGTACTGCCACCTACCCGGAAGGTTGGCAAGGCCTTTGTCCCGCCCTCTTGGTACACTTTCACGAAAAACCCCACAGCGTAATCATCACCGGGATTGCTCTTGGCCGTCGTAGATTGAGACAAAATTGAGACGCATATTGAGTCTCTCCGATGTATCGTTACACTTGCCAGGTTTGGCGTTGTTCTTACACTCTTCTGTGGGCAAAGGAGCGTACAATCTCAATGAGTCAACCTATGACACTGGAGTCAACATTGGGTGCGAGTCCCGATGTTTTTGGTCGATCTGACGCGTGGTCGTTACTGTGGCGAGAAAAAGACCAGGCGCGCCCCAAATTAAGTTACATATGGGGATCACCAGGAAGCGGTAAAACCTATTTGGCCCAAACATTCTTTGATCAACTGTTAAATGAAGCGTTCCGAGGTATTTGGACCTCCGGAACACTCGTGGGTCGTTCTGACAACGACTTATTGACTCATCTAGTCCATGCCCTAAATCTCCCGGGCGGCACCTCGCCATCTCCCGACTTATTGGCAGAAGCGCTGTTGAAGGGAGCCAATTCCCGTTTTGTCTGGGTTATAGATGACTTTGATCAGGTGACGGTTCAACGCCAATGGCTATGGTCGTTGTGGCTATCGATGGCCCGGCAAGGTGCGTGCGTTGTCCTTACCGGAACAGAACCCCCTTTACGGATGTGGCCGGGACAACAACATGCTCAAAATCAAATCCACGCAATCAAGCTCAATGACTTTGATGAAGAGACTTCTAAAAACTTTCTCTGTTCCTTTGATATTTCAGATTCACAGGTACTGAACACGGCGGTTGCACTTTCTTGCGGACGCCCTAAACTCTTGTGCGCAATTGCAGACGGATTGCGCCTAGCTTATGCGAACGCTGATACCTTCACCGAAGACAACATAACGCCGTTTTCAGAGATGGTCGATTTGCCAAGCTTTATGATCGAGCAAATATGTCATCCAGGCTCTAAGCGTATGACATGGCGTGCCGGCCAAGGCGATGACGACATCGATTCCTTAATAGCGGCGGCTTCCTTAGTTCCCGTGGTCAATAAAGACTGGATGGCACATGTGGTCGGACAGCAATTAACCAACAAGGTATGGAACCAATTTCTCCGACTACCTATTCTAGACCAATTTCGTGGCGGATATTGTGGGATTTTTGCATCGTTGCGTACGCATATCGCTGAAACATGTCGCCAAACCCGGCCATGGGTTTGGGAGCATTGGACTCGCAATGCCTCAAGATATTATCTTAACCTTGCTCGTAATGGGAAGATGTCTTTCAAAAACCTATGGCCTTTAGTCCTGAAATTCCAACGAAGCCATATTGACCAACCGATTTGGCAGATAGCTCAATGGGAGAATAGAGGATGGTCCTTGCAGTGGGAGGACGTTGACGGCCAGCCTCATTCCCTCATGCTCATCAATCGGAATAACCAAGTCCTTGGCAGCATACTCTTCGAAACTTCTTCCCGAAACCAGTTAATCTGTCGAGTAGAAGTGTCCGATGACGACGCCGAGGCGTTTTCTAGACTATTGACCAGTGCCGCAGAGATATTCTACCAGTATTTTCAGATCGTAATACGGCTAGATGCTGCGCCATCAACCTCGTTTACCGCATTGAAACATCTCGGGTTTGCGCCTAGTACCGAAACAGCCCTAGAATGGATACTTGATCTCCCTGAAAATAACGGATATGTAACTTGGATTGAGCGACTACTGCAAGGGCCCACGGGCCCGCGCCCCAATGAACCGGTTCGGGTTGCGCAACAGATGTTGCAATCGGTACGCGATGAAGAAGCACTGAGAGATCCCGAGATTAGTGCCTATTGGAACGCGGTATCTTGTAAGGTCCCGTTTCGGACTTGGTCGCTAGATGCCCTTAATTCTGCGGATTTGGGCACTGCCATCGGTGGAAAGACGCTCCTGGCATTGTATTACATTGAAAAGCAAGGGACCCACGAAGAACTTGCTGAAATTCTTCATGTATCCCGAGCCACCTATTTTAGAAGCCATCGCAATGCACTCGAGAGGCTGGCAGATGCCGTGTTCGTCTAACTACATATTTAGGGGGTTGGTGATGTAACTTTCGAGGTCTCGTTTGACAGATTGTGCAACCACTTTGCGGTGACACGTTTCAAAAGTTAAGTCAAATGAATCATTTTGCGATCCGATGGCCCATCCAATGTGAATCCGGTATTGAATAGGAAGGGGTTGTCTCATGCGATTGACAATAATTTCGGTTTGGGATGAGGAGACGCCTGGAAGATAAATAACCCATTCCAATGGAGCCCATTTGACCACGATATCGGTCCGGCGGATATTGCGATGGATGATATCCACTATACTGTCAACCCAGTTCAGGGGTTCTTCCCCTGATTTTTTGGGCACCAGTGCCAGAACTACTATGCAGGCCCAATTTTGCGGTCGTAATCTCAACTGGTGGACAATAGCTCTATGGCCGTCCCGCTGGTTGAGAAAACCTAAGATATCTTCCTTGATAGTACGAATCGGGGGATCAGCCATATCTTTCTGAAGCCACTCGCTCAATTTATCGACGCCGTTGCTCAGATATCGCTGGATCTTTTTTGTTGATTGATCCAAGCGTTCGGCAATGGTGATTATATCCAATCCTTCAAGCGCCATTATCAACGCTTGCCGTTCTTTGAGCGTTAGTCCTGGCAAAGAACTTGGACGCCGCGGCATGAACAAACCTCCCTAAGCCTACTGCACTAGGCCAGATTGGTACATCTCAACCATAGAATTCTTCCCAAACCATATCGCTCATTCACGTTATGGGATGTTCCAATTCTAGGGCATCTTACCTTTTAACGCAGTGTCAATTCGTGTCTCATAGTTCTGAAACATGGTAACTACTCAGTGGGGGGCACGAGCATCATCAAGTAGGGGTAATAGTACCCTACTTGGACGAATTGGCGTAAGAATCATTGCATTACGGAACTTTAGGCGGTTCTGGCATCAAGGGTTCGCCCTGAAAGGCCGTCTGAACATATTCAAAGACCGGCAATCCTTGCTTTTTGAGGGTCGAAATATCACGCCGGATGCGGCAGAAGATTGCGGCGCCGTGCAGGCTGCGAAAGGTTCCGGAAATCTTTTGGTGGAGTGTGATCATCCGCCCATCCTGCTCTGCCTGATTGTTCGTATATCCCATTTGGAAGTCCCGCATAAACAAGAGCACCGCGTCCCGCTGAACGTCCAGACGTTCTCATAGGTTCCACGCGTTTTCGTTTGCTTCACCAACCCCGTTTCTTGGACCCCCCGCGACCTGTTGCGGATTTTCTTCCAATCGCTGACGCACCAGCCCATCATAGGTCGCCGCAAAAACCGTCAGCTCTTCCGGTTTTAAGGCGGTGTAACCCGCCGCGATCGCGGCGACCACCGCTTTCTTGATCGTCTGGAGATGGGCTATTAAGGCGCGGGCCCACGTCTGGTGGGTATTTTCCTCCACCGCCACGAGTTCGCGCTCATAGTGGGCATTGCACAGTCCATGGCGACATTCGGTGTAGGTCCAGACCACCCATCATGCACGGCGGTTCCTTTAAATGTGGGAAGAATGCCGGCCGGCCACCATGGCCAATACTCCGCGTTTGCGGTGGACGGTATAGTAGGTGGGCGCATGGGTGCCTGCGCTATGGAGCCATTGCAGTTGTGCCGTCACGTGTAGCCCGGATTCATCGAAATTGACGACAGGCGAGGTCAAGACAGCGTCCTTCCTGCAGTCTTCGAATGCCGTTAACTGGGTATACAAAGTCTGCTGCGCAGGGTAAAGGGTCCCCTCGCTCACCGGGTGACCGGTTAAATCAAACACCCCCGCACACAACCGATCCGATGGGAGCAGTGGATAATAGCGGAAAACGGCTTTCACAGCCGATCCATATTGGACAGGCTAGGGCACGGCATCCGGAAAGGCTCCCGTCGTCGCGTGGGCTGACACGCGGAACAGACGATCGTTTCCGCCTGATGTTCTGTGACTTCCCTACGCACGACCCAGTCATAGACTTGACGCCGGGTCGATACGGTGGCCGGGCGGTGTTGGAGATCCTCCCCACAGTGCTCGCCTAATCATTACTCTTAGCCCCATTGCATTCCAATTTTGGCAGTACAGGGTAGCCTAAAATGACGGCTGCGCGGAGTGACAACTGACCGAATGTCGTGGGTGGTGTCACCGGGATTTCCGTTTCTAAGGCATGACCTCATGCCGTCGCGCTCCGGGCACCACGGCCGAATTTGGTGGGCGATTGCTGTTAGGTATTCAGAGACAGACCCCAGACGAGCGTTTGTCACGGTCGGTACCCCCGCCGCAGCGTTTTCATTCCGGGCTCACCTCGCTCTTTTAAGGAATGAGTCAAATACGGAAAGAAACCCAATAAATGGTAAAGAATGCGGGTAATGATTAGAGTGCTCGCAAGGGGTCAGCGGATGCACAACCACAGGCTCGGGATCATTCCGGCTGGCTCACCGGGCCCCAGAATGTTCCGGTTGCCCTCCGCTCGCTTTGACGCTGGCCTCCCTGCCGACTTGTGGGCGTCGGTTTCTCGTAGCCATCACGCGACGGGAGCTTACTACCCGAGTTTCGCCAATAGTAGAACGTGAAACCTGCCATCCGTTGCCCCGTAAGGGTTTTAGCCGTTGGCTAAGTGT
The DNA here is from genome assembly GCA_021797515.1 of Bacillota bacterium. GTDB lineage: Bacteria > Bacillota > Sulfobacillia > Sulfobacillales > Sulfobacillaceae > Sulfobacillus_C. The sequence goes on from JAJZZP010000162.1 coordinate 30,137, forward strand.
ATGGGTACGGCTCCGGATTCCTTGGGGGCATAGCGGTCTAAATCAAACAATTTAAAGAGTTTGTGCTGGATTGTCGATGGCGTCGTGAGCACGCGCTGGATCGTCGTGGGGTTCATTTCGAGGTAGATTTCTTGAAGATCTTCGAGTTCCGTCTTCATCACGGCGGGACTCATGACCAACTCCGCTTGGCGTGCGCTCCGGTCGAGTAACTTGAGGACCAGCAAGGCCAGCACACAAATTAAGGCATAGACGCGAATTTTGCTATCCGTCCAATGGCGAATCGGCTGGATACGGATTAAATCGGGTGCTTTCAGGGTGCGAAAGGCATCCTCCACACGCGGTTTGTCATGATTGTAGGCGGTCAAAATCTCATCGACGGTCAGGGTCAGGTCGGTGGTAAACAATAGCCGTTTGCCATGTTCCTGATAACGCGCCGCCCGGGCGGCGCGATTGGCCCGCCAGACCAACTTTCCCGTATCGTTCACCGTCACGGTCCAATACCGGCCGCCCCGTAGCGTGGCTTGAAGGGCCGCCAGCCCTGCCTGGCGTGCTTCCAACGATCCCCGCGTACGGTGATCCCAATACTCCTGCAACCGATCATGCGCCTGCTGGATTTGGTGTTGGAGGGCATGGCGTTGTTTTTGGGCTAATCCTGCGTGAAAGGTCATGACCACCGTCGCGTTCAACCCAAACACGGTCCGTTGTCCATGCCAGACCTTCAGGGCCTCACGAGTGTCCTGATACGCGGTCAGCGGTTTCTTCAATAAGTCGCGATGATGCGTGGCGATTAAGCCCCCTACGACGTCGATTCGCAGGCGTTCGCCTGCGGTGTCTGTTGGCGCTGGGACGGGGTGGTCGATGAGGTCTCGAAAATTCTTCTCGGAGTGGTTCCCCCGATCACAAATGATCAATAAATGATGCGCGCTGCGGTTAAGATGCGTCACCCGGTCCACCAACCGGGTCATGCTTTCAGGAAATAACTTGGCATCATGGCGATTGCCCTGATAGACGAGCGAGAGTAGGGGCAACCCGTCTTGGCGTGTAGCCGCTAGCGCCAGGCCGATTTGCCGGTGATCATCGCGTCCCGCTTTGTTATGCCCTTTTTGAGCCACCGTCGCAGGCGTTTGGGGTTGAAAGAACGTAAAACAGTTGGTGGCCTCATACAAGACCTCATCAAGACGGAGGTGGTACCGGTCTTGGACCGTCTTCCAGACCGCTTCTTCCACACGAAACACCGTGTCCGTATCGAGAATGGGAGCATCCGCATTGGTGGGGGGCATGGTGGTTTCCGGGCACAACAAATCCCAATGGTCCCAAAAGTTTTGGGCATCGAGGAGGCTGGGCGGCAACGCCCAGTGCTGGGGCAGCACCGTTTTCTGAATCCAGGCTCCGAATCCCCGCCAACTGGTCGCCGGGGCGCACAGCTTGGCCAAGACCCCTAACGCGACATAGACCCCCGGACTTAAACCTGGGTGCCGCTTGGGCACCTGTTGGTCCACCGCGTCCACCAATCCCAGCGTGTCGATCATCCCCCACACGGTCATGACCCAGCCAAACGCTTTCGCCTGCACTTTTTGTGGGGCTATCCCGGCACGACACCGCTCCCGCACTTGGTCCGCGGTCCCGAGATAGATTGATTCGGTCTTCACCTGACTGGGCCCCGATCCGGGACCTTTGCCCGTCGACCCGGGGTGAATTTTCACCCGGTAGGAATGTTGGTAATAATAGACCGGTTCATGATGCGCTGGCAGCTGTTTGGCGACAATTTGTAACTATTCAGGTACCCCCTTGTCTCGCACCGTTTCCGCCCGCGATGTGCTCCGTGTAGGTGATACGTTCTGCTTAAATTTCCCGTCGAAGTGACGGCGCTGAATTCCTGTGGAATCCACGCCA
>JAJZZP010000128.1 GCA_021797515.1 Bacillota bacterium
AAGATGACGGAGATGGCCGCAGGCCATCTCCGTGACCCAACATGCCTCGAACCAAAATTCCGTCAAATGGCTGAATCGCCTTCTCTAGGGGGTACCTGAATAGTTACCTTTCAATAGGGCATCTAAATTTGGAGCTTCGAAGACCTTGGGCAGCAGTAATTATGTGATATCGGCTGCCTCAAGAGAGAAGAGTTCTTGGAACAAAGATTGATCAAGAGGCCGAAATCGCATGCGGAGAACCGTGATGGCGGCCTCCACCTGCCGAGTGATCCAACCCTGTTGGAGCCCTTTTTCCAATCCTTCCTGCAAGTCCTCGGCCAGTAGCTTCCTCGTAAGAAACCCCCGCCTTTAGGCGTCGGGAATGTCAACTGAAGTGACTTTGATGGAATCTGTACATCACTAGCCCTCATGTAGGCATGCTAAAATGGTGTGGGTTATAGTAGCAGTTAAGGGAGAATCTTGTTGGCGATATCCTGGAGGGAACGATTCACGATTTTCTTGTTGTTTTTTGCCTTAGGTGCGGTTTGGATGGGCGTGATGCCGCTATGGCAAGGCCCGGACGAGCCAGCACACTTTTCTTACGTTCAATACTTGGAATATCATTCACTACCTCCCACGCAAGCTGTTGTGGCTCCAGGCAAAGACCCTTGGCAATTTAGCCCTTCACCCGCAGAACTGGCGTCAATAAATGACACTGACCGTAACGCTATTCTAAGCAATCCCGAAACTCCCTTGGTGATTACTCTAAGAGAGCGCCAGCAGGCATTGTCCAATGTCGCTCGCATTAGTCGCGAACCGGGGGCCAACAGTGCAGGTTCACAGAATTATGTGGCGATATACCCCCCTTTGTATTATCAGCCGATTGCTTGGCTGCTTCGGACTCTTCACGTGGCCAACGTAACCGCACAAGCTTATGGGGCTCGCCTAGTGACTGCTGTCTGGCTCGGCATTGCAGGGATAGTATGGGACATTATAATGTCTTTCGCGGTAAGGTCAGCACCGGTACGGTTGGGATTAACATTGGGAATTGCGCTGTTGGTTCCGACATTTCAGATGCTGGGGGGAGTCATTTGCAACGATATAGCGGCCGACACAGCAAGTTTGGCGATTTTTGCCGCAACACTGTGGGCGTTAAAGCGCCCTGAGCGACTTGCCTCTGGATGGGCTGCTGTAGGATATGGTGTTCTGGCGGGATTGTCAATATGGACTAAAGAGGAGGCATATATTGTCCTTTTGGCGGCAATCCCTTTTGTGATTTACCAATTGTGGATTGCTATACCGGAAATTTATCAGCGTGTGATGTGGTTGTTCAAGGCGTCGATTCCGGCAGTCATTATTGCCTTGCCCTGGTTTTTACTGACATGGGTTCGCTACCATTCGCTCCTGCCTCCGTTAACCTATCAAGGTTTAGGATCGGATCCTCGAACTTTAAACTGGCTTATTCATAGCGAATTGCTCAACGGATCTTTTGAGCGCAATTTGATGATTATGCAAACTACGTTTGGCATTAACTTTCCCTGGTGGACACCGTGGCACAATGCCATGGCCTTTTATAACGCTTTGACGGGGATGTGGGTGATACTTATCGGGAGCGGCTTGATCTTGGGGCGCCGTCGCCAGCCCTGGTGGTTGTGCGTGGTCTTGATTGTGGTGGGTGTCTTCATATTATGGGTTGTTGAATGGCAATATAATCAAACCACGGGTGCAGGCTTTCTTCAGGGCCGCTACTTCTTTTTCTTGTTAGGGCCTGTTTCTTGGATTGCGGTGCAAGGATTGCTACGGGCACCCGGATGGGTTCGCTCACTCCTGATGTCGATAGGTCTGGGACTAACTGTCGCGGTTCTTAATCATACGTTATGGCGCTACTACCACGCGTCTTTGGTTTCCTTTCTGTTGGGGAAAGTGGTGATGTTCACACCTAATTGGGTGTTTCTGGTTAGTCGTGTGGGCATGATTATTCTGTTACTGTCGTCTTTATGGTTCGGTCTACGCATGTTCAAGAGTGTGGAGAAAATTTCGGCAACTGACCGCCAATGATGCAGTCTGGTGGTAGTGGGGAATGCGTGGCGGCGGATATTTGGCCAACGGGGGCTGAATTTTTAAGGTCTGATCCGCCCGTGGTCCCTCCATTGCCAAAAATTTCCCAGTATTATTGATCAACGTTCCGGGCCTGGCTGCCCCTAAATCCACGATTACCGAGTACATTATGGGACTTCAAAGAAATATTACGAATGTTAGGCAAAATTGTAAAAAATTCTACGAAACGTTGTATAATATGAGAAATGTTCAACAGAATGACTATGGCTTTGCCGTCGCCAGACAATGATAACTGGGTCTTTCTGTGACATAACCTGCAGTAAATACTGGTGCAAAGTCTTAGATTTAGGTGCGAGGTAAGGGGGTGAGTGGGCAACCATGACAAGCCGGAGCGATGACTTGGAACGAATGTTGAAAACCTTGATTCCCGCATGGATATCTCACCCTCTGGGTGTCACCAAAATTTCCGGCGGTATGACCAATGAGAACTTTTGGGTGCAAGTTGCCGACGAAGGGTTCTTTGTTCGATTGGGAGGAGAAGGGGCTGAACAACTCGGCATTGACCGCGATGTGGAGTACTTGGCCACAGTCACGGCGGGCGATCTGGGCGTAGCTCCTTTAGTGCGCCACTATTTACGGGAACAGCGCATCTTGATTACTAACTATGTCTTGGGCCGCACTCTGTCCTCCGACGAACTTTCCCAACCCTGGTGTATGGAACAGGTAGTGGAACTACTACAGAAAATCCATCACACGGCGCCCGCTGTCACTTCATTTTCCGTATTTCATGTAATTCGACAATACTGGGACTTGGTGCGCACCGCACCATTAATCGATAGGCAGGCAATAGAAGCTGCTCTTACCATAGCAGAGCGAATTGAAGCCTGCTTACCTTTTCAACCCGCTGGCCTATGTCATAACGATTTGTTGGCTGCGAATTTTGTATTGGATCCGAAATCTGCTCGGATATGGCTGGTGGACTGGGAATATGCGGGACTAGGGACACCTTATTTTGATTTGGGAAACTTTGCCTCTAACCAACAGTTGCTGCCGTCCCAAGAAGAAACTTTAGCTCGACTGTATTTCAAAGAATCCGAAGTGCAGCCCCACGTCGCCGCTATTCGCCTTATGCGAGTGATGTCGGATTTGCGGGAAGCGCTCTGGGGATCAGTGCAGCGATTGGTATCTCCCCTAGATTTCGATTTTGAACAATATGCTAGAGACCATTTTTACCGGGTTCAGCACGCGGTACAGAGTGCTGCTGTAGAACAAGCGCTCCAGATCTTGGAATAACGCGCCAAAAAATTTGGATAAAGGTGGGCAACAATGAAATCAGAAGCACGAGTGGTCATTATTGGCGGAGGGGTGGCCGGAACCAGCATTGCTTATCACTTAACCCTGCTTGGTTGTAACGACGTGGTTTTGTTGGATCGCAACGAGCTTACCAGCGGTTCTACGTTTCATTCGGCGGGTTTGGTTGGGCAATTGCGATCGTCGGTGTCCTTGACCAAAATGTTGATGTATAGCGCGGAGTTGTATCGTCGTCTCAAAGAGGATACTGGGGTGGATCCTGGATGGAGAGAGGTGGGGAGCCTACGAGTGGCGTCCACACCGGAGCGTTTTGAGGAGTTGCAGCGCCAGGCAGGATGGGCCAAAACATTCGGGTTGCCATTGGATTTGGTATCGGCTGCAGAAGCCCGTGACCTGTTTCCCTTGATGGATCCCAAAAATGTCTTGGGTGCCGCCTATTTGCCTACCGACGGGTATCTTGATCCCAGCAATCTAGCGCAAGCTTTAGCTAAAGGCGCCAGACAGCGTGGCGCAGAAATCAATACTTTCACACGGGTTATAGCGATTGAGTCCGAAAATGGGCGGGTAAGCCGAGTGGTGACAGACAAGGGCGTCATTAAAGCCGAGATTGTGGTGAATGCCGGTGGTATGTACTCGGGACAAATTGGACGTCTGGCAGGCATTCATGTGCCGGTGATCCCGATGCAGCATCAATACATTATCACCACCGCGCTTGACGAGGTGGATCCAAACGTTATGGACCGGTTGCCTACGATGCGGGATCCCGACAATTTGGTCTATTTCCGCAGTTGGGGGCGTGGTCTAGTGATGGGGGGATATGAAAGAACTCCTGCCCCCTGGGGGCTAGAAGGCATTCCCGAAACTTTTAATGGGCAGTTGTTGTCTCCGGATTGGGACCGCTTCACTCCCATTATGGAAGGTGCGATTTTCCGGGTTCCGGCAATGGAAGGAGCGGGTATTCAAACTTTCATCAACGGTCCAGAGGCCTTTACCCCTGATGGGGAATTCATATTGGGAGAATCGGAGCTGCGCGGGTTTTTTGTGGCCTCCGGTTTTTGTGCACACGGAATTGCTGGAGCAGGCGGGATGGGCCGCATGATGGCGGAATGGATTCTAGAGGGAGAACCTTCGCTGGACTTGTGGAAAATGGATATCCGGCGCTTTGGCCCTCAGTATCGCAGCCGAAGCCTAGCGCTGCAAAGAACGCGTGAAATCTATTCCACCTATTATGACATTCGCTACCCGCACGAGGAAAACCACAGCGCACGTCCTCTGCGGGAGTCTCCGGTATATCCGCAGCTAGTGGCACTTGATGCTGAATTTGGCGAGAAGGCCAACTGGGAGCGGGTTAATTGGTTTCGTTCGAATCAGGTGGACGATGAATCCGAGCGCCCTTTAGGATGGGCGGGACAAGTGTGGTCTTCGGCGATCGGAGTGGAGCACCGTGCTACCCGTGAGAGTGTAGCACTGTTCGATGAGACCTCTTTCAGTAAGTTCGAAGTCTCGGGGCCAGGAGCACTGCAACTCTTGCAGCATTTGTGTGACAACGACTTGGACAAACCGGTGGGATCGTTGATTTATACGCAAATGCTAAATGCCAGAGGGGGCATTGAGTGTGATCTGACGGTAGCACGTCTCGCTGCGGATCGGTTTCGCCTGATTACGGGTACTGCCTTTGGGCACCACGATATGGGGTGGGTAAAGAAGCATCTTCCGCTCGACGGAACGGTGCATATGCAAGACGTAACGTCACAGTATGCTTGTATTGCATTATGGGGTCCAAAGGCCCGGGAGGTCGCTCAGGAACTCATCATTGAGGACATTAGCAACGAGGCTTTCCCTTATATGACGGCGAAATGGGTTTCAGTGGGAGATGTCTTATGTTTGGCCTCGCGGGTGACGTTTGCCGGCGAACTGGGGTGGGAATTTTATTGTCCGATGGAGTATGGGCTGCGGTTGTGGAACCTTTTGTATCAGGCAGGGCAGCCTTACGGAATGGTTCCTGGAGGATATCGCGCCATCGATTCGTTGCGCCTCGAGAAAGGCTATCGGGTTTGGGGAGCCGATGTGACACCAGAAACAACGCCTTACGAGGCGGGGTTGGGGTTTTGCGTCAAACTCGAAAAGGAGGACTTTATCGGCAAAGCGGCACTGGCAAAGCAAAAAACCCTGGGTGTCACCCAACGGCTGCGCTGCATTGTGATAGGGGAAGGTCGGTATGTGGCTGAAGGCGGGGAGCCAGTCCAGTGGAATGACCAGATTGTTGGACGAGTCACAAGCGGTGGATATGGGTATACTCTGCAAAAGAGCATTGCGTACGCCTATCTGCCCACTACTGTCTCCATGGGAGCTACGGTAGAAGTGGAAGTCAATGGACAATGGGTTTCGGGCATGGTGTCCAAAGATCCTGTAGTGGCTAAAGCCCCCGGGCTCAACGGCTAAGAAAAGGCCCCCGACATAAGAAGTGTCGGGGGCCTTTTGGTATGTTCTTGCTTGGCTATGTGCAATCTGAGGTTGGAATTGCTGTTGTTAGACCAAACCACCATCGTTGGCCAGGTTGGAATGGTTGGCCCGTACTCGACGGTGTGCTACTGGCCCATGGTTGGAATTTTAAAGACGAAACGATCAATGGGACTCCAGTGCCCGCCTTGCGCGAGCAATCCCTCATGCGAAAGAGCTGGTTAGTCGCTAATTCGTGACGTTAAGTATGGGGGGGAGAGCGGAAATCTGGAATGCTTGTCGTAATAATTCCTTACCAGAGGTCAAGCTATGGAGACGTCTCGAGTGACCACCAAAGGACAAGTGACGATACCCCAGAAGATTCGTGAGCGGTTCGACATTCACGCTGGCGATGTACTCGCGTTTGTCAGTGCGGAGGACGGGACTTTACGGGTGCAGAAGCCCCCACCACCTCTATCAACAGAGAGGGTTTCGTACACTGGTCCGCACGCAAACGTATGCAAAATCTCGCGAGCGGTAAAAAGCCCGCCTCGTGATCGAAAAGGCTCCTTTTCGGCAGACCCCTGAATTTATTCATGGGGTCAGTGGGGTCGTTTTGCGAAGCTTCAATGCCTTGGCAGAACATAGATCTTTTGAGTGGAAGACCCTAGATTTAGCTATGGGGGAGGACGTCCACATGGCAGGACCACGTCGGGCGGTTGTAACGCGTGCTGACACCCTCACGTCCCTACACCATTAGAACTTCCGTTTACGTGGGATATCATCGGAGAGGCCACGGCGCACCTGTCTGACACCGTTTGCACCTCGTTTCCTCACAGATCGATGTGCGGATCATGAAAGTGGTCGTGGTAGGCTTTGAATGAGGACGTGGACCACGCAGTCGGCGCATAAGTTGAAGCTCTTAGTCGGTGGACACGGTGTCCTTAACCAACAGTTTGTGGACGGTCGTCCCTTGGACCAATACCGAGAATATCACCACGCCATACGTCACCGCAATCCACACGTTTCGCTGTGAGCTAAGCGGAAGAGACAAGGCCATCGCCATCGCGAGACCCCCCCGCAGTCCGCCCCACGTCAAAATGCTGATGGCCCCCGGCATAAAGTCCCTGCGGAGGCGAAGAAAAAGATAGGGCAGCGCAATACTGACCCATCGCGCTCCGAGCACCAAGGGAATGACTGCGATCATGGCCCATATATCGGCCTTCACCAAAGGTATCAGTAATAATTCCAGTCCCATCAGGACAAACAAGACCGCATTTAAGAGTTCGTCCACAAGATGCCAAAAGACATCCAGGATATGGCGTGTGGTATTGGTCATCGCGGTGCGTCGAGCGTAGTTCCCAATCAATAATCCGGCCACCACCATGGCTAATGGTCCTGACACGCCGAGCAATTCCGCCAGGGCATAGCCGCCGCTGACCAACGCCAACGTGACCATGATTTCTGTCACGTAGTCATTGACCGAGCGGACCAGGTGATAGGCTGCGAGTCCCAACAGGAAACCGTATCCGATGCCTCCCAGGGCCTGTCGGATAAACAGAGTCACAAAGTGCATTAGGTGAAAGGCGCCCTCACGGTTTTGGGCGAGGAGGGAGAAGAACAACACGACTCCTACTCCATCATTAAAGAGCGACTCCCCGGCTAGTTGCATTTTGAGGTGATGCGGGGCCGAAAAATGCTTGAGTAGGGCAAGCACCGCGATGGGGTCGGTTGGGGAAATCAGCGCCCCAAATAGGAGACAAGGTAGGAAACCCACCGTGAGGCCTAACTTTCCAAAGATCCCATAGGACCCCACCCCGATCACCACCGTGGAGAGGAGAACGCCGCAGGTTGCCAGGGTACCGACCACCCATTTTTGCCGGGATAGCTCGCGCAGGTCGATCGTGAGCGCCCCAGCAAACAGAAGGAATCCTAAGAATCCGTCTAACATCGTGCGATTGAAATCCATATGACGCAGGATATTTTGTACCGGTAATACTCCAGGAATGCCCACGGTTTGTAAGCCGATAAGCAGTAAAGAAAACATGAGGGCACCCATCATGACGCCAACCGTTAGCGGGAATTTCAGGAAGCGTTGATTGAGATAACTAAACAGCGCGGTTAATGTGACTAGAAGTCCTACCATGGTCCATAGACTCATCGAGACCGTCTCATCTTTCCCCAGCATGATCAACACTGTACCGTATACAGCAGACTCCCCATCGGTGATGCGATCCGTGGTACTTCGGATGCCTAGGTAGGAGCCTCTCGTTTGAACCGATTTCCTGATATCGGGTGCATCCGCCCTTGTTCCCGGAAATAATCCTACACAGCGACATGGGGCGGCGCTCTATCCGTAACCCGCGTTTTAGCCCTGCATCATCCGGAGCATGGCTCATCCCGTCGACTCCTCCTAACCCTAAGAGCCTCGTCAGCCTCTGGAGAGTTTCCTGGACTCCTGACTACGTGGCGATGGGGTTCCGATCCGTGGTTTTCTGCCAGACGTTTGTGTGTCCACGGAGGGGGCAGCGGCGGCTCCGGCGCGTCCTCGAGTGCAATACCTGGAGGAATGGGCACCACCACGGAGATGTTTTTGTAACCGCACCCGTTGACTCGGATACACGCTATGATTGCCAATCATGATAAAGGCCGGGACGGCCGCGATCAGGAAATCCCGGCCCAAGTGGCTCCCGAAAAGGGCAGAAAGCCCTTCTTTTCCGACGGATCCCCCAGCGCCAATCGTCGTCATGGTCGCCAAAGCTTTAATGGGGGCGACCTTCCAGTTAATCTGTCCTGCTTTTTGGTGGACGGCCCGAATCACCGCTTCCGTCCCATGGCCCGCGGTATCCGGAGCGCCGTAATGGATTAACAGCCCGATCACCAATCCACCGCTCGGCAAGGCCAACGCCAGAGCCCAGAGCGGCCATACGGCCGTGACATGACTGGACCAAAACAATAGTTTCAAAAAATACGTGACCACGACGCCCACTAGTCCCCCGGTAAACGATCCGAGGCCCAACCATTACACCAACTGCCGCCCCATGAAGAGCGGCTCCCAAACACGTCGCATCATCTCTGCAGTGCTCCGGGCCTGAACGTGATAGCAATTTATTCCGGTCGCTGGGTTGCCATGGGTGATACGGCCAATGTGTCGGCTAGAACAATGGGGAATCCGAGCCGATGCATTATCCGGTATGCGTCCTGAGTGGTAAACGCTGCCACCGGAAGGCCCGTCGTCACCGACAGAACTTGCTTGGGTGGGTACCAAAGTTCCCCAATTTTGACCGCATATAGGGCAAAGGGCTGGGGTGTGATCCCCGCCATCGCTTGCGACACGCTATCGACCGTGAGGTCAAATGATTGCCCGCGTAAAACGAATTGCATTCCGCGTCACCTCATCCTCTTATTATTGCTCCTGCTCCTGTTACACGTCAACCCGTATTGCTCCATGGTTCCGAGGCGCGGAATATCGGATGTTCGATCCTGCGGTCAGCAAAGCCCAGACTTCTCTGACTGCGGAAAGTTCAGCCATACCCCTGAGAGGAGAACGATTATATGGCTATTTAACCGTGGAAAATCCGCGTTTTGTTGGCGGCACCCCTGATAACACGGATGCAAAGTCTCACGGAACGTGGGCGTATCGCTCCGCAGACAGTGGTGAACGGAGGGAACTCTGCTAAAATAGGCAAAACAGACGGTCAGGTGAAGAGGAGGCATCAGAGGCCCATGACCTTCACGGAATGGCGAAAGAAGTTTAGCACCATAGAGGATTGTCATACCTTCTTAGTGAATTTGCGCTGGCCGACGGGGTTTGTGTGCCCGGGCTGCGGAGGGCAGGACGCGTGGAACATTCGTCGTCAGGACAGCGATCTGTACGAGTGTAAGCAATGCCGTCGGCAGACCAGCGCGACGGCGGGGACGATGTTCCATCGGTCCAAAGTGCCGTTGCCGATCTGGTTTTGGGCCATCTATTGGGTGGCGATCGACCAACACGGCATTACCACACAGGCCCTCGCTCGAGAACTGGGCGTGGTGTATCACACCGCGTGGCTGTTGCGCCGCAAAATCCAACAGACGATGGTCGAACGTAATGGGTGCGACGCCGTGCTCGGGGAATGGATCGCACGCGGAATGCCGGCGATATCGGCCATGGGCGTTCCACCTCGGGGCGTATCGCAGCGCCGGCAATCGGAGAACGAATGGACCGGGGAGGCCATCCTTTCGGCACTTCAACAAGCTCACCGCCAGAGTGGCTACTTTTCGAGGGCTCGTTGGTCACGTGAACACCGCATGCCTACCGTAGCGACCATTCGGCGGAGATTCGGCAGTTGGCGCGCGGCGTGGCGCGCGGCCGGATTAGAGGATTCTGGTCGGCGCACGACCGCGGCGGACGTGATGGCGGTATTGCAGGCTGCGGGTGAGTATGTGCCGGAGCAGGATTGGCGTCGACGCGGACAATTTCCCAGCGCTTCCACCATTCGGCGGGTGTTTGGCAGCTATACTGCGGCCTGGAAGGCCGCGGGCATCGCGCCGCACCAGTCCACCCAAACATCAGAGCGGCAAGAGCGGATTCTCGCCGGGATGCGGGCGGGCCGCCTTGCGGGGTTTTTCTTGTGTGCCTTGCGCCTCGACATAGCGTTTCACCGTCTCTAACGAGGCGCTGCCGACACTTCCCACGTAATCGGCGCGATGCCAAAAGTAGGGTTTCCCATAGAACTTCCGTAAGTGGTCAGCAAAGCGATTCCGCATCCGACGCGAACTGGCCGATTTGAGGTTGTTGATCAAGGTGGAGATATTTAACGCGGGATGGATACCCACCAGAAGATGGACAGGATCGGCTTCTCCCCCGAATTCGATGAGGTTGCAGCGCCAATCCGCGAGAATCTCTGCGAAAGCCTCCCGCAGAGCATCGAGGAGTGCTGGCGTTCAGGTCTTGCGCCGGTATTTGGTGACAAACACGATGGGTAACCGAAGCGCATACACCGCATGGGGGGCCGAGATCATTTCATTGTTGCTCATAGTAACCTAATGAGATAATGGAAAAGAGCACCAATGCAAGAGGAGGGGTTTCGCCTCTCTCCCTCGAAAGTTCAAGAACAGATCTTGCTTCAGTCGATCAGGTGCCAACGACTGATCTATAACGCCAAAGTCCAAGAGGATCGCTATTTTCGCCGATTTGCTCAACTCATGGTAGGCACGGCGGGAGAGTTCATATTGTAATTTAAGTCTGTAATCGGGGGGATAGACATGTACAGATCGCAGGCATCTCAGCGACTTTCTAAATTCCTCAATAGCATCAATATCCGTCACCGCAAGACCAAGTATCTCCTGTTTGTTGACTTGATCGCAGCGAGTTCGATACCGTTCACTCACTCGACACCGGTGTTTGCCAATCCCCGTTTCGACCGTGTAGAGGATCATGGCAAACGCATCGGGATAGACGGCCACGGATCGTGCTTGGAGCCCCAACGGGCCGCCGAACAAATTTCCATGAGTGCTCAGGCCGATTGCCGGATTAACGGCCTACTGTCGTCAGCGCCGATCGTCCTTGTCGCATCAGTCGCCACAGTTTGCGGCCATCGTTGGGGAACCACGGCCATGGAATCAAATTCAGCATCCACTGAGTGCCCAGCAAGAGCAACCAGAGGGGCCATGCCATTGGATGAATCTGCCACGCAACCCCAAGAACCAGTGCTTCAGCCACGGGACCGGCAATCAGCGTCAAAGCAATTTGGCGGGCGCTAAGGTCATCTACACGAATGCGAACGCCCACTGCAAGGACGTGTTGGAGCACGACGCCTTCGAATCGGCCTCCGCACGCGACCGTTATCAGAACGTGGGCCGCCTCATGGCACACAATCATAGCGAGGACGACACTAACCAACAATAGAACCATGGGGGCCTCCTTCTGTTGAGCAAAGTGACAAGATAAGAGAGGACAAGAGAGGACAAGGACGACGGAAACGGTCGGCGTTTCAGAAATCCGTTAGCTATTTACAACCACAGTCTCCCTATTTTTTCTTGTTTTTAGTCGCCGGCACATGCGTTTTGGTGGCGCCACCGCTACATGAGCATGATGCCTTCGGCGAGATATGTTTCGACAAATTCCGCAAGACCGCGCAAGACGTCCGACGCTTCGGCGCAGATCACCACTTTGTGGTCAATCGGGAACCACGGGTGTCCCATAGAATGCTCCGCTCTTTCTAAAATTCAGCAGGAGAAAAAACTCGGCCAGGACAATACGCCCCCACTGGCTGGACACACAGGGCAAACCCTGGGATTCCGGTCACGAGGGGGTCAGAACGCTGCCTATCCAACGGTGGCAGCCACTATGCAATATCGGCGTCGGTCAACGACTCGAACGTGCCTTCGTCTTCATCGACGCCTGCGATTAAAATCGGGCGGTGAATGTCCCCCACGGTACCATCCGACAACGTAACAAACCGATTAAATGGCATCCCGTGGAATCTGCCTTCGTCGCAAATAAGGTGAGCATGGCCTTAATGGCCCATAGCTAAATCAAGCCGTCTACCACGGCTTGCAGAGACGCCAATCCGGAATTAATCTCGGCAACGTGGGCTGCCTCTCCGGAATTCGCAATGGGTACACGCATGATAATCATCGTCCTTTCTTTTTGGGTTTGGCGTGGCGGGAGTTGAGACTATCCGGCCATAGTAAGCCGCTCTAGTGCGGGTGACCAAAAGCCTCGAGGAAGTCGCCGGAGCCCGTGGACACCCATAGCGACCAAAAGTGATGCCAGCCGGAGAAAGACCCTGAGCGACGGCGCTGTGATATCGGGGGCTTCAATAGGACCTCGCGATGGTTCGGTACCGGCAGATCCCTCCCAGTAATCAGGAAAAATGCGGCATGGCATGCGAAACACCTCCAGACGAGTCAAGAAACCGAAGACCTTCGAGCGAGCAAACGTGAGACGGGCTAAGAAGAGACGACCACCGCCGTTTTGCCTGGCATGTACCGATGGAGAAGTCTGTCGAAATCCCGAAGCAAGCCAAGGAACAGCTTCAGAAAAATCCGGGTCGGCCTGTTGTAACCGTGGATCTGGGGCAATCGGTTAGCCGTGATGGGAGCCTTTCGGCTCGGCCAATTGCTTGCTACCCAGTTTATCTCGGGGGGAGCCTTGAACCCCCAACGGCGCCTGCTGCTCAGCGCGGTCAGTCATAAGCGGGGACAAAGCGGTCGGCTGCCCGCCGGATCGTCGATTTCGCGGTGGCCCATGATGCGAAAGTCATCGTTCTGGAGTATCTGCGCAGGTACAAAGTGCGGAAAACGTATTGGAGACCCGTCGCACCCTGCGCGACCAATTGCGAAAAGAATTAGTGTGGTACGGATGGGGCAAATTGCTCATCAACCTGGAACTCACCGAATGCCATTGAGAACATGTTACAATCGACCATTGACGAGTACTTGGGCCAGAACGAAGCCAGTGTGTTTCTGGCCGATCGTTTAGGTAATTCGAAGCAACTGATCAAGCATTGTTGGGACCTAGACATGATCCGATTATTGTATGACCAGTTTATTGCACAGTGGCAACCCGTGCAGGACCAGGTGCAGAATTGGAGCGATGCGAAGAATTTGTTCATCGCATTCAGCTAGTCCATGCGTTTCGCAAATTCTTCAACATCGATCCGCAGTTGCCGCAAAGTCTGTTGCCTCCCGAATGGGCGAGCTATGATGCGGGGAGCTTATTTCGGGATCTTCGCGAAGTAAGTCCCGCGGTGGACCGTTTCTTTCGTACTGCGTTTGAGCCGTAAGTCTCGGGTAGAAAACGGAGATGATGCACGATGAAATTGGATGGTCACAAAATTATGACGGTAGATCCAATCCAAGCCTACGACTTTGTTAGCTAGATGAACTGATCAGCGAATGTGGTGAGAAATGCCTTAGCACTGGGTACTATGACATCGGCGTTATGCTTCGCAAATAACGCTTCACTCTGGTCCCCCATAGATCCTCCGGTGACGCCGACAAAGAGGATTTCTGGACCATGGGGATGTTGGCCTCGAAAGTTTTGCACCGTGCGCAAGTCATCCAACGTGTCTCCTAAAAAGACGACGTAATTGTCGCCCATGGGCGGTACGAGAAGTTCCAGACCTTCTGGGTTGGGCTTAATAAATCCGGAGTCCGAAGTGACTTTCCGATGGTCCGGGAAAAACTTTGCCAGGCCCGCTCTGTTCAAAACCAACTGGGTCTCGGCCCCATTGCGTCCCGTATAGATGGCTATACGGTCTTCCCATCGTTCGAGAAGAGATGGCGGCACCAAATCCCGTTCGAGATGGTGAAATCCTTCGAGGCCGTGGACAATGGGCGAAGATCCAAAGATGGTGGAACACAATTGAGAGCCAGCGTAATGCTCTTGGGCAATTTGCGCGATCGTGCGGTATGAGCACCACTGGTTTATGAGAGTGTTTGTATGCGGAATCACGTGGTCGGCGCCTTTAATACCACCACCTGCTTGGCTCAAGGCTTGTGTGAATTCAGCCAGACTTGGGGCGTCGTGGTAAAAGTGGCACCAAGTGACCCATAGGCAGGCTGCATAGGCGAGATCCCATTCGTCGTTAAATCCTCCCGCCGCCTTAAATAACGGGATGTCGGCAATCGTGAGTTGGCATTTTTGAGGATTAACCGTCGTGCCGGGCAAGGAATTTTGATGGTAAATCACAGCACTTACGATGGAGAGCGGGTAGGATTGGCCAGCATCCACCAAGACCCCGTCTACATCAAACACGACAAAATTAATGTGGCGGAGTGTCGGGATTGAATCACGGATCAGCAAATTTCCCCAAGGGCGATATCGGCTCATGTTGGCCTCCAAAAAACTTTTTTAAGTTAATGATGGTAAAATACAAAAATTTCCGTTAAAATGTCATAAAGTTCGAGAATTCACTGACGTATTATCGTGAGGAATTCTAAATATCCAACGAATTGGCTTTCTTACCATGGTAATCGCTCAGAATCGGTTCTGCAACACTAGAAAACTGAGTTATACATTCTAGAGGGTAAATTCCCCACTAACGTTGGCAGGAGGGTTGCATGTGAAGACGCGCTCGGAACAGGACATTGTTAAACATGATGAGCAAGAACTTAAACGGTTCGGATACTTGCAGGAATTATATCGGACAATGGGTGGGTTTTCCAACTTCGCCATTTCTTTTACCATCATCTCCATCTTGAGCGGTCCGTTGACCTTGTTTGCTTTTGGGATCTCGGCCTCCGGTCCGGCAGCTGCTGCCTACGGATGGCCGATAGTAACTATCTTTGTGCTATTCGTGGCACTTAATATGGCTGAGACGGCTTCAGCCTATCCTACCACTGGTGGATTATATTTTTGGTCCAGCATGCTGGGAGGTGCTGGCTGGGGATGGTTTACTGGCTGGTTTAATTTAATTGGCCAAGTGGCCATCACCGCCGGAATCGATTATGGTTTAGCCATTTTTGTCGATGCGTTAATTAATCAGTATGCACCGCACTTTCCAGTGACTGGGCAAGCAGGGGCAATGGCCACCTTGGCCATTTACGCTGTATTGCTGTTAGCGCATGCGCTTTTGAATATCAATGGGGTTCGCGTGGTGGCCCTGCTGAATGATGTCAGCGTGTGGTGGCACATCGGCGGTGCTCTGCTGATTGTCGGGGCCTTGGTATTCTTAGCGCCTCATCATTCCGATGTGTGGGCGTTTGTGTTTCATCGGGTACAAACTCAAACCGGTTTTTCTCCGTGGTATGGATTTTTAATTGGACTGCTCTTGGCGTCATATACCATCACCGGTTTTGATGCTTCGGCCCACATGTCCGAAGAAACTATTGGTGCGTCCAATGCACCGTCGTGGGGCATTGTGTTGTCAGTCGCGATATCTGGTATTGTCGGCTATATTTTGCTACTGGGGATGGTTTCCGCTATTCCCTCATTACCAAAGACATTAGCATCTGCTAATCCGGTGCTCTACGTGTTTACCACACGGCTCGGATCCGCCGGAGGAACCTTGCTGTTTATCATTGCCTTGGTCGCCATGTTTTTCTGTGGGATGTCATCGGTCACCGCCAATTCCCGAATGATTTATGCATTTGCTCGGGATCATGGTTTGCCGGCATCCAATCAATTGCGCAAGTTAAATCGCATCCGATCACCGCATAACGCGATTTGGCTTGCAGTGGTGTTGGCATTTTTATTGGCGGTTCCCGCTTTGTGGAGCAGTGTTGTATACTCTGCCGTGACATCAATTGGGGTCATAGGACTTTTCATCTCGTATGTTGCTCCGGCATTTTTAAAGCTGATTTACAAAGAACGGTTCGTTCCTGGACCGTGGAATCTAGGGCGTTTCAGTCGTCCGATAGGCATCTTAGCCGTAGCCTGGGTGGTGTTTATTTGCATCCTGTTTTCTTTGCCCGTAGTTCGTCCCATTACGTTGGCAAACTTTAACTACACTCCGGTGGTGCTTGTGATTGTGTTCGCGATTTTGGTTCCTTGGTACCTCTTGAAGGTCCGTTATCATTTCAAAGGTCCCGCCATATTACAACACGGCGAATTCTCACTAGACGATGAAATTGTGGCGGACGAGTAGCAACAGGGGATAGTACCAATGGTGTCAAGTTAAGGATAATCGACTAGTCGGTTAATTCGGATAATTGAGGGTAAATTAGGGCGGTAGATCAAAGAGATGACTATCATGCCGTCGCCCCCGAGGTGGCGGATGCATTGGAGGCCCGAGATTTCTTCGAGAAAATGGCTGCTGTGATCCACCGAGATGATTCGGCCGCGTCGTCCCAGCGCCCTGTTGATGACCCCATAGCCGACGAGGGGTCCGCGTCTAAAGAAATTAATCGGACCCCTAGGACGCTTGGGCCGAAGGCCTAGGAGAGAGATGGTTGACTGACAGCGTTGTCGAGCTGTCAGTCCCGTCATTTAGAGAAACCGCGCACTGATGCGTGATGCGCGGACCATCACCTCGACTTCCGGTGCGTGTCTGATGCGTGGTCAGCGCCCCGTAAGGTGTAGCACAGGGCCCGACAGCTGGAGTCTGAATTGTAACCTGAGTCTAGATGGTACTTTCGAGGATCCTTTCTATAAAATTTCTAACACCGGACTGAGAGGTCAAGGCAACTCCGTCATCTGGAACGTGTCCGTTAAAATAATAACGTACATTGGTTTCTTGAGGGCTATCCCCGCCGTGGCCCTTGTCTTTTCGCATACCATGATCAGACCCCACTAAAATCTTTCCCCTACGTGAATCAGACCAAAATTGTGCAAAATCAATAATTAGCTCGTCTACTTTTTTGACTGACGTTCTGTACTCCAAAGAATCTCCACCCCACCTGTGCCCCGCGAAATCTACTCCTAACGAATGAACCAATAGAAAATCAGGATTGATTTCCGTTGCAACCCTTTTTGCCTCTTCATATACCCAAGAATCTAAAGTGTCTTCTTCACAATACGTTCTCAAGTACCAAGGTCCTTCTTCTAAAAGATTTCGCCACCAATAGAACCCTACTAATGCAACTACCATCCCAGATGTAGTTAGTTTGTCAAACAAATGGCCAGGGCCAATAGGCAACCTCAATTTGTTATCTAGCAAACCGTGTGAGGAGGGTTCGTTACCCGAAAGGATCGTAGCGTAGTTTGGATAAGAAAGCGTCGGCAACGAGGCCTTGACATTCCAACTTCTCATTTCCCCACGTTGAATCGCAACCGTAATATTATTTAAATAAACTTCTGCAGAAGCCGAAAGGCCATCGACAAGCAAGAATGCGAGTGGAGACTGGCTACTTCTGTCGTTCAATATAATTGCCCCCTAAAATTTTCGTTAGTTTTGCTGATGGCTGTTCGTCTCCCATGTCTACGGAGGTTCTCTGGATGGATACGTTTGAGTTCGAAAATGGAACATCGTAGTGGCGTTCCAGGTTTCACTACGAAGTTTTAGAATCACAGGCTTAATGCCTCTAAATTAATCCCAAAATGCCAGCATTTCATTCGGTGATGATCAAATACGCAGTTCATAAACAATTATCACAACTGTGCCATCTGAGGATTGTATCCCTAACGCCCACACAGCTGATAATGTGACCTTTAAGACACAGATGTAGAAGCCCAGAATTTTACTGATACTTCTTCATCATTGTCGACCATAAGACCGCTTTTGGCGTCAACATCGAAAAATATTTCTTGCCCGCACAAATTGGCAAACACTCTTATATCCGTACCCATAAATACTCGTCTGAGAACTTGGCATATTATTCCGTCAGATGATATCTCAATTTCATTAGGTCGCAAAAATGCAATATGAATCCCATTTTCTTCAAACACGGATTCTCTCGGAATGCGAAGCCTAACCCGTTCTTTCCACACCGCCTCGCCGGTACTGGGATCATAACGATCCAGAACTAACCTTGTGGACGCGCCAATAAATCCAGCAATAAATGCTGTTCTGGGAGAAAAATAAACTTCTTGAGGAGTTCCCACTTGTTCTAAAGTTCCATTATTAGACAAGATGGCAACACGATCCGACATATAGAATGCCTCCTCTTGATCATGGGTAACTAATACGATGGTTTTTCCAAGAACACGGTGAATTCGCATAATTTCATCACGAAGAGTAACCCTAACTCTGGCATCTAGTGCCGAAAACGGCTCGTCAAGCAGCAAAATATCTGGATCGTATACTAAGGCCCGTGCAATGGCTACACGTTGTTGTTCCCCTCCAGATAACTGATGAGGGAATCGCTGAGGGCCAGTTATCCCAATTAATTCCACTAATCGGTTGACCTGTCTTGTGACATCTTCATGGCCGATTCTCCGTAGGGTTAATGGATAAGCAATATTTTTCCACGCGTTCATATGAGGGAATAAGGCGTATCCTTGAAACACCACACCCATATTGCGCTTATGTGGAGGTATACGCGTAATGTCCTTGCCTCGCAGTAAAACCTTCCCTCCGTCCGGGTAGATCAAGCCGGAGATAATGCGCAAGACAGTTGTCTTGCCAGACCCAGATGGGCCTACTACGGCCAAGAATTCTCCTTCCTTAACGTCCAAAGAAAAATCCTCAAGAACTTGCCGTCCGCCTCCAAATTTCTTGCTTAGTTGGCTGAGTTCGAGATATTTTACTGTCACCCTGTTAGTCACTCCTCTTGATAGGTCTTGACTTGCGCAGCATCACCGAAGAAACAAATAGCCCAACCATCATAACTACCATGATCGTAATAAGATAACTCAGAGCCGCCATTGACGCTCCTTCACTGGGGTTGTACATAAAAATTGAGTCCATGTAAACCGGGAATGTGCTAAACACCGTGCCAACAGTCAAATCCGTAATGACAAACTCGCCCATACTCAGTGCAAATACCAACAGTGCCCCACCCAAGATAGCTGGGAATACATTGGGAACAATGACTTGAAGAAACGTCCTCCACCATCCACATCCCACTGAAGCAGCCGCATCCGCCAAAACGCGAACTTGTAGGGTGCGTAACCCATTAAGATATGATCTGAAAAAGAAAGGGAGACCCAATATCGAAAATGCAAACGGCAGCAAAATCGGTGTTTCAGACAACGGAAAGGGGCCGGACGAATAAACCGTGATGTACCCAATGGCTAAAGACACTCCCGGAATCACGAAAGGCATTAAAGTTAATCCTTCGGTGAACCCAAGTAGTTTAGGAAATCTAGAATAAACGAGATATAACGAGGGAGACAAAATGATCGTCGAAACTGCAACCGCACCTAACGAAACAACAATTGATCTGCCCATGGCTCGCCGAAAGTGCCCATCATGAAAGAGCCCAATATAAGAAGCAAGCGACCAGTGTATGCCAACGTGCAAAGTTGCCCATAACAACATCAACATAGGAGATAATAGCACAGCCGTTATTAGCACTAAAACTATTCGATGCACTGCCTTACGCATTACTTCCCCCCTCCCCCAAAAAACTTACAGTTACTTTAACTATCGTCTGAAAGCGCCCGTCTTCAACTAGTCACCAAGTGCACCCACAGCTATCCTTTCGATATACGCGCATTGTGCACCCGGAGAGTTTGTCATCTCTGTCAAACCATCCCGGACCACGTAACTATAACCTTTCAACGATGTCCCATGAAACCCGCTCTCAACTAGTTCCGAAGATTCCATGAAAGCTATCCAAGTTCAGCGCCATACAGATCTCTAACCAACAACGGTGAGTAAATTTGGCAGTCTTGGCCCCGACAAATTATAAAATGCTGAATTATTTTACTTCCCAGAGTGACGACAAGCGAGCTAACTTGGTGGAGAAAAATACCAAAGTCATCAAAAGTACCATCATAGCGGTAGCTATAGCGTCACCTAAGTTAACATTAAACGATACATTCCCGTTGATTAGAAAGCCAATTTGTATGGGAACTAGATTAATGGCTCCACCAGCTAAGGCATAGGCCGTGGCGTATGCGCCAAACGCATTGGCGAAAAGCAACAAAAAAACACCAATTACTGACGGCATAATGATAGGGACGATTATTCTAAAAAAGTAGTCAGCAGAATGACCACCTAGTACAGAATTGGCTTCTTTCCAATCTTGCTTTAATCCGCTTACTGTAGGTAACAGAACCAAAACAGCCAACGGTATTTGGAAATTTGAGTACACAAGCACTAATCCTAAGCCGCTTATAAGTGAAAAGCCGTCATGATACAAGTGCAAATGAAAATAGGACCTCAAAATATTGGTCATAATCCCATTCGCGCCTAAGGAGACCATAAACGCGAATGCAAGGGGAATTCCAGCAAAATTTGCCGTAACAGCCATGAAACTCTCCAAGAATCTGCGAAAAATTGGAGATTGCTCAGTTAACAGAACAAATACGATGAATAGACCCACCAGACATCCTAAGCCAGCACTCTCTGCTGACAAACTACTCGACGTAATGAACGACGATAGATACCGGCTAAATGCCTGCCCAAAATACCTCAGAGTAAAACTCCCCTTGTTTTGGGTTATGAACCCTGAAACAATGATTCCTACTACAGGAACCACTTCGAAAATGATTATAAAAGCAAACAAAGGCACGAGTCCAATCACAGATCTCACCCAACTAGACGTTCGCATAGACATCACCTCTGCACCGATTAATAATCCCGCGATTATATATAAATTGGTTAGCTCACACCACACTGGAATCTATTGACCGCGGTCAAAAAGACACCCATGACAGGTGTGAGCTCAGACGTGCACGAGAACCAATCAGGCAGTGAAACAAGGCTGCCGTCCCGTTTTAATAATTTTTACGCCATCAAACTTCTTATTGACCCAAGACAATTGGACCCCAATCCTTGCTAACCAAGGCTTGCTGGCTAGAAAGATTACCTGTTAGAAAGTGAACAGTGCTGAGGTTCAGTTTTGGCAAATGCACACTCTTAGGCAATTTCAAATAAGGCAATCTTACGGGATAAGCCCCGCCTTTGGCATACAGAGTCTGCCCTGCGTTAGAAAACAAAAACGTATTCAAGAGCCTAGCTGCATACGGATGCGGGGCGAATTTGTTGATGACTTCCACATAAGGCCCTGCCACTGTTCCATCCGATGGAACAATTACTTTTACAGGAGGATTGCCCTTAAAAGTTTTTTGATCGGAAGCACCGAGGTAATTCCATGTTATCGCAATATCTGCCTGTCCCGATTGAAGATTACTAGGATTACTTTGAGTACCGTTCCAATTCCCTGACTTGTGAAGTTGTTGAAAGAACTTAATTCCGGGCATAAGGTTATGAACATTGCCGCCAAATGCGTAGGCTGCCGCTACAACTGCGTCAAAAGCCTCACCCGCACTACGGGGATCATCCATGCCAATCATGCCCTTGTATTGTGGTTTAAGAAGATCTGTCCAAGTGGTAGGAATATCCTTGACCCTATTAGTGTTTACCACAAATGATATTACGCCGTAATAAGCGGCAGCCCAATATCCTTGGGCGCTCTTCAAATTACTAGGAATTTGCGACCAATATTTGTTTTTGTAGCGAGCAAGCACGCCTAACTGAATGCCAGCTGGGGCGAACGATATACCGATGTCTCCAACATCACCAACGGGCCTCGCTTTTTGGGCACGAAAGGTTTGCAATTCGGTAGTTGAAGACATATTCCCGGCCGCCGCATAGGACGACGTGATGCCATATTTTGACGAAAACGTCGACCAAATACCCTGATAGTCTGCCCAGTACCCCGGCATACCATATCCGACAACTTTACCTTCCGCCTTTGCCTTGGCCACTAGAGTAGACGTGGGTATTGGGCCGATGCCTATTGCGCTAGCTGCAGATCCACTTGGTTTGGATGACGAGCCACACGCAGCTAACGTTCCACTCAGTCCTACTACAAGCAAGATCCCAGTCAGTTTGTTAACTGTTCTCATTTTTGGTTTCCTCCCTAGGAAATTTTACAATTCACCAAACATCACGTCTTCAGCCCAATAGTATTGATCGCCCACGCATATCAAAGACTTACCTTCTCGTTTTCGTAAATTCTCTAAAGATAACTGTTGTATAGCAATATCATATGGCCCTAAAGAAAGCATTTCTTGAGCTTCTTGCTCAGATAAAAATGCGTACAGTTGCCCATCTACAACAAAACTATAAACGGTTGTATCAGGATCCAAACCCTTGCGGTTTTGCAGGTCCACATCAATGGCACGCCAGTCGTAGGCGCGTATTCTGTTCTCGTCGGCTCCGTTTTCAAGCAAAAAAGCTACGAGTTCATCTAACAAATGCGCCGCTACCGCGGGTTCGCTCTCGAACAAATTGACCAGTTGTTGGGGGTCGTTTTCGATATCGTACAATTCAGGACTTGCTGACCCCTGGGGTGGGCAAATTAAGGTCCATTTTTTCGAAGTTACTGTTATCGGTTCCGACACAAAATCCACTCCAACCCATCCATCAAAGGTGGCCGCAGCTTTGTTTTTTCCAGACAGACCGACTCCAAGAATATTTACGGCTCTAGAATGTCTACCAGAGACAGCTACATTTCGGACATCACCAACTTCACCACGAATAACCCCCCATAAAGACTTTCCAGTCACTGTTTCAGGTATTGGTAACCCCACCATATCTAATATTGTGGGCATAATGTCAACATGCTGAGCGATACTAGAAATTCTTGTTCCGGCCCCAATTCCGTGGGGATGACGAATAATCAGAGGCACTCGTGTTGTTACTTCATAGAGATGTCCTAACGGACCAGTAGGTTTACCTTGCAAATTGTGCTCTGCAAAAAGATGGCCGTGATCAGTCGTAAAAATAACAATGGTATTCTTATCAAGACCCAAAGTTGACAATCGGTCAAGAAAAACACCAATCCATCTATCAACAAGCGTTACCTTAGCGGCATACCGTGCTCGTATGTCATTTATCTCATCCGGCGAAAGACAATTGTGTCTTCCGTAACGCGGGTAAATGACTGCGTCACCCGAATACTCCGGATCTTGATATCTTTGAAGGTCGTGTTTCGGAGCGTCAAATGGCTCATGAGGATCCCACATATCTATCCAGAGTAAGAACTTGTCTCGTGAAGCATTTCTCTCCAGCCAATCGGACGCTGTGCTCAAAGTTTTCGCACACATCCAGTCGTGTTCATAGACCCGGCGAGTTTTGTTCAGTAAGTAAGGTCGTAACCCCTTAACATTACTTATCTTATAAGGCTTGGCAGGAATGGTAACAGACACGGGGTCGGTTATCCACCTATCACGATGTTGGCCACGAACCCACTCCCATCCCGAAAATCCCCTGGTAAAGTTGAACTCATCATTGGCTAATGGTGGAGTGTCAAAAATTAGCATTGATGTGTACCCATATTCATCCATGACTTCTGAAAGAATAATATCCGTGCTCGACAATGGCTCCCATCCGCGAACGGGGAAACTGTACTTTCCCGTAAACATATCCAGTCGACAGGGAATTGTAGGGTATGAGGATACATAAAATCTATCAAAAATTGCTGACTGCGCAACTAATTTGTCTAAACTAGGACTACTAATAAATGGTTGCGTTTCTTTTCCAACCCGGGACCAAGGTTCGCGAATCCCATAGGCAGCTATATGATCGATTCTAAAAGTATCACTAACTATAACTACCACATTCATGGCCTTTCCTCCTTTTACGCCAGCGAACACAAAAAGAGAACGAGAAACACCAAAGATAGCTTACGCCCTCTCTGTCTCCCATTCTCTTAGAGCTTAGGTCATTGTAAACATAGTAATATATTGATAAAAAATTGTCAATGTATGTTCAGAAACTCCTCAGATCTTCTGCAAAGTCAGATTTCGACAATTATGATAATAGTGTGATAAGAAGAACTCGATGCCAACAAGAAATTTAACCGTCCCGAGTAATGATGTCTCTCGCGTATGGGTAACCTGAAGTACTCGGTAGCCGGCGACCGCGAGATACTTGCGAACAGACTAGAAGGGTTCTGTCGCCCGTGGTGTGAAGCTAAGGATAAGCGACTCGTACTCAATTCCGCAAGTCCGTTCCCTAAATTTGCATCTTTAACCGTTCGACGGAAGAGAAACTCTTGTATATAGTCTCTTCCCAATAGGAGTGGACGAATCTGGATCGGCTCGCTATGCTAGAGGACTCTTTCTCAAATATGAGGACGCTACGCTGTCAGATCCTGCACGTTGAACACATTGCAGGCATTGAGCAACTCCATCCCTGCGCGTCCGACCTCGCGCTGGTGTTTCATTTTAATGGGCTATTGCTGATCTCGGGATAAATCAGGCTATTTTTTGCCAAAGACCTCTTAGAATTCCTGCTTGCCATGGCCGAACAAATAAAGAAAAATTAAGATCAAACGATGACACCTTATGAGTCCAAATCGACATTTCGAAGACAATGTAATAAAACTTCACCAATTAATACGAGAATCGTTGTAATCTGGGCCGACTTAACATCACTTGAATATGCGGGAGGAACCCTCTGTGGAAAGTAGTCGTCCGTTAGGATTTGATCTTGTCGATGGTTTGGCCGCCTATGCCAAACTGGCACTACCGCTCCTATCACAGGCGGTTATGGAAGGGCGCTTGAAACAATTCGTGGTTGAGGCTTCCGTCCCGACCATATCTTATCCCAACTATGCGACCATCATTTCCGGTTTAGATCCGAAAGATCATGAATTAATCGATAATGACCACCGACGACGATTGACGTCAGATCATTTCTTCAAAAGGTTGCATCGTGATGGGATGACTTCAGCCGTGGTAGGGTTTCATTGGTGGGAAGATTTGTTAGGTGGGGACCTGCCCCCAAGCAAGCTGTATGAGGGCGAGGATACGCCGGATCACTGGGTGTTTGAGCAAGCCGAAGTGATTGCTACTGGCCTTCATCCGGATTTCCTTTTGGTGCATCCCATGGGAGTTGATTGGGCGGGACATGTATATGGGGGCCAATCATCGGAATACTTGGCAGCAGCGACCCGTATCGACCGCGAGATCCATGATTTTTGGAAATGGTGGCAACTGAGAATGAAAGGGCTGTTAGTAATCGGCGCTGACCACGGTATGGGACCGGGACACCACCATGACGTCAACTCCTTGCGCGAGCAACAAGTGCTCTATTTTGTAGATTCGGATGGACACCCCAATGTGGACCTTAGACGTCAGTCGCAAGTGCAAAATCTACTAAGCATGTTGATGGGAGAGGGAGTATAGGTGGACTTCTATCAGAACAAATTGCGCCCCGTAATATGGGGTCATCGGGGGTTACCCAAGGTGTGGCCGGAAAATTCGCTAGGGGGTTTTCAAGCGGCCCTTACTGCGGGTGCGGCAGGGATCGAATGTGATTTGCGGGTGACCCGCGATGGACATGTGATTGTGATGCACGATCCTTTGATCGACCGCACCACCAGCGGCAAAGGCGCGGTCCATGAACTTTATTGGACATATTTGGAAGGCGTTGCCCTGCGTGATCCGGATGGTGCAGTGTCCAATCAACATATTCCCCAATTGACAGATGTCTTGGCGTCAATGGATGCCGGGAGCCTGATAAACTTTGAACTGAAAGGCCCGACCCGAGATGCGCCGCGTTTGGTACCGCAATTGACCCGTGCGATTCATGAATTTCGGGCCGAAGATCGGGTCTTAGTATCGTCGTTCAATCCCGGCCTGCTAGCGGAGTTGGCTCACCAGGACACGGGCATCGCCATCGCGCTTTTGCTGGATGGGCTTTATGACAATGTCGCCGAGTTGTTACATCATGTTGGGGCGAGCGCCGTGCATGTGAACCAGGAATCTTATGATCCCGGACCCATCAGTGTGTTGCAGCGGCAAGGGATAGCCGTGGGTGTTTACGAAATTTGGCGCCCGAAAGACTTGGATCAAATCCAAGAGGCAGATGCTTGGTTCCTGGATGATCCCCAATGGGCCAGAACGAAGTAGGGTAGCGTTCATTTTGTTGGGGTGGTGTGCAATGGGGTAAGGTGTCGTTTTTCCGGGAGATGAGTCGAAATATGACGGCGACGTAGAGAGACGAGATGCCCTCTCGTGGCGACTGCTGAGCTAAGCAGTAAGCGTCTGGTTTCTTCTGCTATTATGCTGACATTATGTTAATGATGCGGAGGTGAATTCATGGCAGTTTTAGACGAAGTAGATCGCGTGATTTTAAAAACATTGTCGGAAAATGCTCGGGCATCCCTCCAAGAAATTGCTAATGCCTTGGGAATGTCGCGTGCCACAATTCATGAACGATTGAAAAAACTTAATCAGCAGGGTTACGTACGCGGCTACAAGGCGGACATTGATTGGCCTCGCCTGGGATATTCGGTCGTGGCTTGGGTTGCTTTGCAAACAGAACAAGGCGAAGCCTCTTATCACGTGCTGGACGACCTGAGTAAAATTCCCGAAGTAGAGTCCGCTTATATGGTGGCAGGACGTTTTGATTGTTTGGTAAAACTTCGGGCGACCGATCACGGTCATCTCCAGCGTCTGTTATTTGATCATATCGGACGCATTCGCGGATTTCATCGCGCAGAAACTATGGTGGTGCTTTCTGCACCATTGGAAAATAACGTGAGCCGTTTGTTGGGAGAATCCGATCCGAGCTGAAAGTGCCCCCTATCGCAAACTTTCTGGTTTACTCGCCGGGCTACTTGTGCTACGTTTGTGGTTGTTGGGGTATGTCTAAACAATGTATTGTAAGATTGCTAACATTCCGATGGATGTTCGGCTCTTAGACGAATTTTCTGTATATCTGGATCATACTTTTGTCAACACGGGGGGTCCAACATTGTCATGGAAACACGCCCGGGGACGTTAACCCTTAACGAATTACAGGAAGCAGTGGCAACCGGTCGCATCGATACCGTAATGGTCGGCCTGGTAGATTTGCAGGGAAGAATTGTCGGCAAAAGGATCCCCGCTGAGTTCTTTTTGACCGATATCGTAGAACCCGGTATGCACTTTTGTAAATATCTTTTGGGTACCGAGATGGAAATGACGACGCCGTCAGGCTATCGCATGATGAGTTGGGAGGAGGGCTATGGAGACTGGACCGCCCGCCCTGATTTGTCAACTATCCGCGAACTGCCCTGGCTTCCTGGCACCGTGCTAATATTGTCCGATGTATATGACCATGACGGCAATCTGGTAGCCATTTCGCCACGGCAGGTATTGGCTCAGCAAGTCGAACGCGCTAGAAGCCTGGGATTTGAGCCAATGATGGCCACCGAACTGGAGTTTTATTTATGGCGTGAAACGTATGCTTCGGCTCAGGCCAAAGGGTACCATGACCTCCGCCAGTCGGGAACCTATTTAGAGGATTATCACTTTCTGCAAAGCACCAAGTTTGAACCCTTCTATCGCCAAGTGCGGCAACAAATGCAGGGCGCAGGGATCCCCTTAATCTCTGCAAAAGGGGAGGCAGGCCCGGGGCAATATGAAATGAACTGGCTTCATGGGCCAGCCATCACGGCTGGCGACTACCATGCGGTGTTTAAACATGGATTGAAAGAAATCGCCCTACAGCATGATTTGGCCGTGACTTTTATGGCCAAACCGGATCATCGGTATGCTGGTTCCAGCTGCCATGTCCATGTCAGCCTTTTGGACCGCAATTCTGGAAAGAATGTCTTTGTCGCTGAAGGCGACAACCATGTTGAACTTTCGTCGATAGGCCAAAGTTTCCTGGCTGGGCAATTGGCCTTGGCCCGTGAAATGACCTTGCTTTATGCTCCAACAGTGAACTCATATAAACGGTATGCAGCGGCCAGTTGGGCCCCGGTCAATGTCGCCTGGGCCTATGATAATCGTACCTGTGGGTTGAGACTGGTTGGTCAAGGACAGGGTCTCCATGTGGAAAACCGTCTGCCTGGCGCCGATGCGAACCCGTATTTGGTGTTGGCCGGAATTTTGGCGGCCGGTTTGTGGGGGGTAGAGCATCAATTGCCGTCGCTCCCTGAGTATCACGGCAATGCATATAACGACCCAAACTTGCCGCGGGTACCTACTCGGCTTACCGAAGCCATAGAATTGTTTGAGCAGAGCGCGGCGGCGAAATCCGCTTTTGGGGAGGATGTGGTGGCGCACTATTTGAACGCCGGACGCGTTGAGCAAGAGGCTTACGACACCGTTGTCACAACGTGGGAACGCGAGCGATATTTTGAACGGATTTAGTAGATGAGGGGATGAATTGATGGACCGGTTGAAAAATCAGGTGACCTTGGTTACAGGTGCCGGTAGCGGTATGGGACAAGTGGTGGCAAAAATGTTTGCCCAAGAAGGTGCCCAGGTCATTGCAGTGGATACCCAGGAGGCTGGACTCCAGGAGACGGAAAAACTCATTCGGGATGACGGCGGCGCTGTCCTCACGATGGTGACCGACGTCACCCAAGATTATGCGGTGCGCGAGGCAGTGGAGGCAGGGGTCAAACGCTTTGGGAAGATCACGGTGCTGTATAACAACGCCGGGATTATGCCGGAAGCTGATCATTCGGTGATTGATACCGAGCCCGATGTATGGGACCGTGTGCAATCCGTAAATCTAAAGGGAGTGTATTTGGTCTGCAAATATGGCATTCCCGCGTTAATCGAATCAGGCGGCGGTTCGGTGATTAACATTGCCTCTTTTGTGGCGTCGGTGGGCTGTACCGTGCCTCAAGATTCCTACACCGCTAGCAAAGGTGCTGTGGTTGCCCTTACCAAGTCCCTGGCTGCGCAGTTCGGCCCAAAAGGGGTGCGTGCCAACGCCATTAGCCCTGGCCCTATTGAAACTCCATTGCTAATGGAGTGGCTATTGACAGATCCTGCGGCTAAGGCGTTGCGTCTCGCCCGGATTCCCATTGGGAGATTCGGCAAACCGGAAGATATTGGCCACCTGGCCATTTATTTGGCGTCGCCGGAGTCGTCTTGGATGACCGGATCTGAACTTAATATTGATGGAGGCATTACCTCGTTCTACTTTTAACGGTTAAGGAGGTTGGGTGATGGCACAGGAAAAATGGCTGGCGTGGATTGATGGACATCCGACAGCTCCACGCGAGGGACGGTACTTTGACGTGGAGGAACCCGCTACGGGTGGAGTATTGGCGCAGGTGGCCCAGTGCGGAATCGATGACGTCAAAGTAGCGATTAGTGTCGCGCGGCGATCGTTTGAAGCGGGGGTATGGTCAACAATGTCCGCTACGGCTCGCGGCAAAACGTTGCTCCGGTTAGCGCAGCGCATCCGTGACGAGGCTGATGAGCTGGCACGGTGGGAAACGCGCCAAGTAGGGAAGCCGATTCGCGATGCGAAAGATGAAGTGTTGACTGCTGCCGATTGCTTCGAATATTACGCCGGGGCAGCCAACAAGATTTATGGGCACACGATCCCGGTATCCGCGGCCGGGCTTGACTATACCTTGCGTGTGCCGGTCGGCGTGGTAGGCCTGGTGGTTCCGTGGAATTTTCCGTTTTTGATCACGGCCTGGAAGGTGGGGCCAGCACTTGCTGCGGGTAATTCCGTCATCGTTAAACCCGCGAGTTACACACCATTGACAGCGTTGCTGCTCGGAAGGCTTGGGACCGAAGCTGGGCTCCCCGATGGGGTGCTAAACATTGTTCCGGGTCCTGGACGTGAAACCGGAGAAGCCTTGGTTGCGGATCCCGGGGTGGACAAAGTGGCTTTTACCGGAGAAACTACCACCGGAGCCCGCATTTTACAATTAGCCGCTCCCAACATCACACGGGTATCCTTGGAACTGGGAGGGAAATCTCCGACGATTGTTTTCGATGGTGTTGATCTCGACCGGGTTGCCTATCTGGCAGCGCAATCCGCGTATGCCAACAGCGGACAGGATTGTTGCGCCAGAAGCCGAATTTTGGTTGAGCGCGAAAGCTATCAAGCGTTTGTCGACCACTTTGTCAAACATGTGCAAAACATGACCATTGGCGATCCTCTAGATCCGGAAAATGCGATGGGGCCATTAGTATCTGCTAGCCATCGCAACCGTGTAGCGCAATATGTAGAGAAAGGGGTGTCGGAAGGGGCTGAACTGGTGCTGGATCCACGGAACCGGGAAATTCCGTCTGATGGTTTTTATTTGGCTCCTGCGATTTTTGCCCAAGCGAAACCTGACATGAGTATCGTGCGCGAAGAAATTTTCGGGCCGGTGACCACCGTACAGATGTTTGATTCCGAAGCTGAAGCAGTAAGGATGGCTAATGACACCACCTATGGCCTATCAGGATCCATATTTACCCGAGATGTTGGCCAAGCACTTCGAGTAGCCAATCAGGTGAGAGCTGGCGTCATGAGCGTCAACACCATCAAGAGTGTACATTTAGAGGCTCCGTTTGGCGGATTCAAGCAAAGTGGGATGGGACGCGAACTGGGCATGGAAGCGTTGGAGATGTATACAGAAGTCAAGAACGTGTTTATTTCCATGGATTAAGATCCAAGATTATTGTGGGCAGGCCCGTGTCGTGTTGGGCTTGCCCTCATTTTGCTTTTCTCTGAGGAATTTCCTTCTAAATAGCCTCTCGCCAAATAGGAGTGGAAAGATCCGGATCGGGTCTCGATGCTGGAGTGGAACCGTGCGTACAGGGCTGTCAGCACGAGGGATAACGAGGTGGTTCGCAATCCGAACGAGAGACAGTGGACGGAATACATCCGAGAATGTATTCGAACGATGATGCGTGGGCAACGTAGGGAATATCATCTCAAACACTGCGCCAGTATCATTTGCCACCTGGCCGAGGAACACCTAGCAGTGCCTGCCGTGGCCCAAAAACGGGGAATCACGCGAAAACGGTCCGTTGCGTTTTGAACATAACGCCCGCGCATTCCCCTTCTGAGGCGCAAGCCCAGAGGGGGTCAAGCGGGCCAGCCCGCAGGGCTAGACAAGGCCCAAACTTTTGGTTTAGTCTAAGGACATAGGGCCGGAACGGTCCGA
>JAJZZP010000106.1 GCA_021797515.1 Bacillota bacterium
ACACATCGTCGCAGTCCCCGTCTCTATTAAGCCATCCCATGTTGCTTCACAGATCCTCACTTGCCCTTCTCCGACTACCTCACACCCAAAATGGCAGGATATTCCTGCCCATGGGTAAAGATTAGGTGGCAATGAAGGGTATAGGCGGTTGTATTCGGCATTGGGGGTGGTCACCACGACGACTTTAGGGCGAACAAATTCAAAAACGACTCGTTCAAACGCAGGAATCCGCGATAGATCCAGGTGTTCGATGACCTCGACCAGGGCTGCCGCGTCAAATCCTTCCAAGCGCCGATCGCGATAGGTTAACGATCCATGAAGCAACGTGACTTTGCCGTCCAGGTGGGATGGAAGTCGGTCTAGATGAAGGCGTTCTTGTGCTCGCGCGAGTGCTGCATGAGAGACGTCAAACCCGACTACTTCCTTAAATGAAGAATCTTTCAGCAAATAGCGAAGCAGGCGACCTTCGCCGCAACCGAGGTCTAGCACGCGGTGCGACTCGTGTTTTTTCAGTTCCTCAACAACCGTCATCAACCTCTGCTCATGCAAGGGCGGTGCCTGACTTTCTGACGTTAGCGATGAAGGTTCTTCGTCAACATTCTCGGGAACCATCCGGGAAAGAGCGATCGTGGCCAAATGTCGGCTACGCTTTAGATAACGTTTGGCGATGAGTTGACGCTCCGGGTGAAATTCCAGCCAGCCATCACCATGGCGCAGCAACTTGGCGACTTCATCATCACCCACATAGTAATGCTTGTCGTTATCCAGAACCGGTATCAGAACATATAAATGGTTCAACAATTGGTACAGAGGCAAGGTGGCACTTAGCCTGACGGTGTAATACGGGCTATCCCCCCATTGGGGAAATTGCTCATCGAGCGAGTAACTTGTCGCGGATACCGTGTAGCCCAGCGGTTCAAACAAACTTCGAATCAAGGGCGTACCGCCTTGGCTCGGCACCACTGCAATGGTGGCCTCGAGCGGCAGGCGTTGTTCCACCAATTCAGGACGTGCTTTGCAATGCCCCGCTAATGCTGTGCCAAAGACTTGGGCTATCGCAACGGACAGAAAGGAGGATGCCGTATAGGGACGGTCATTGACATATTGGTCAACAAGCCCCTCGCCTCTGGTTTTGCCGCGGGTTAAGCCCACCGGATCCACACTCAACAACAGAGCCGCAGTGCAGCGTGCGGCGGTAGCCTCGGGATAAAAGACGTGAGCCTGTCCAAAGGTCAAGGGAAACGTCTGAACCTTGTTCGGATGTTTATGCAATAAATATCCCAGTTCGGTTGCCGGTGAATAGGTGGTGGTAATTGTTAATAGCATTGTGAATGGCATTCCTTTCTCGAAACAGGACTGGTAGCGCAAGTGTGGGATGTCATGGAATCTTGACTGACATTAATCGGTTATGGCTGCATATCGAATCCAATGTTTGTCGCAAGAATTGCTCTTTGGTATAGATTTGTTAAAACGGCAATACGGCAATGGCTTGAGTATAGCATGGACCTGTTACCACTTGGATTCGCAGTTTGATCAAGCTAGAAGGTTTCGAGCGCTGTGGTATTTGCGGACGCAAGGTCCGTATGGCACCGAATCGTCCTACGGCCTTGAAGGCGGGCAAGCCACCACTCCGCAATAACCACAGCAGGAACCGACGCGAAGGCAACCGCGGTTAGGAGCGAAACTTGGTGGATCATTAAGACTGCGACTAATGCTACCCAAAGAGCGTGTTCGGGAACCGTCATAATGACAATAATGAGTGTCACCGCGAGACGAGTCAACGCATCGAGGGTCATAATCAGCCGACTTGTCAGGGGACCCGTGCCGAGATCGGCGTATGCGTTACAGCACCATCACTGGCCCCACGGACGCACTAATCTCCATCGCGCCAAATGGCTCAGGTCTTCAACATAGACGACATCGCATCGAGCGAAATGGCAGGCCCGCTTCTTTAAAAGGGGCTTATGGATCCGCAAATAGTCGGCGAGCGAACCCTGTTTGCCGTAATTGGTCGGCGGATTTACTTGTCTTATGGTCTTGTGGCCCGGAATTCAAGGAATCGTTGCCGAATCCCTTGCGCGAATACGAGGCCCATCCAAGAACGAAGCTCAGAACAATCAGTGCCATATTTCCAATCCACATCGTGTCCGAAGATCCGGGAGCTGGAGAAGCACCCCCGGGTTTGCACCGCGAGAACGGAGCCGCTCGCCTCCCACAGCATTCCGGCGGAAGCTGCTGTCAGTTCCGGCAGCACATGCTGGTCAACCGATGGAACTTAAAGGATTCTTCAAGCTCCAACCTTCAGGCCGGGATGGTTGACAGTACTATAATCCACATGGAGATTGCGTGCAATTTGACGCAACGACTCGCCTTTACGCCTCCGATTAGAAATTTCTGTTTCGCGCGGAGTAAGGAGTCTAAGGAAATGGTTATCACCTTCTTAACCAGTGTCTTCGGTCGGACCTGCACAGGCGTTGGCAGAAACCAATGGATAGTCCACACGCAACGTGTCTGAGTGACAGATCGCTTAAGAACTCTGTGTCGCATCTGTTGAGGACTTTGGCCCGGATAAATCGGTTTGGGAAAGGGAAATAGAGGTTGAGGCACTGAGAATCGATGATTGGGTGGCATGGTCTTCTGGTCGGGGGAAGGAAGCGATGGCAATAGGCCGATTATCAAAGGAAATGCTATCAAGGGGCCGAGTGTTCCCACCCAAAACACGAGGTGATTCGCGAGAAGGTTGGCACGTGCGCCCACAGACGCACCCACCACCGTGTTGATCAAGAGAAGACCCGCACTAAGGCTTCCCATCACGAGGCCGCGCGATGGCCAATAGACTTCCGCTTCATATGCAAATACCGGCAACAACGCCGGAGTCATTGAGTCCGGATGCGAAAAATTCACCAGTAAGGAGCTCACCTATAATCACGTCAACGAGCCAGAGGCTTCCTTGTATGCCAAATCGCTGCTACCATAAATTCGTCATGACGAAAGAGTACTAGAGCCTATAATGATAATTTCCAGATCAACGATGCTGGGCGTCACACGCCGAGTGGCCGAAAGTAAAATTATGGCAGTCAAAACAATTCCAATGAGGCGAAAGAGGCTAATTGTGACCATTGTGCGAGGTAAGACATGTCGTATTGTATTCCCCCTCTCGATAAAGACGTTATTTATCCCAGGGCGATGCGGCCTCCGTTAAGCCTCTGGTGCCGGGAACCAAGCAATTGGAATTTCGGTATGGCGACTACCTGTATCGCGACATTTATTATGGGATGTCTTTTGTTGCAGGCCGGGAAGTGGTATATGAAAACGACGAACCGCACTGGTTCATGGTATACCCGGGCGGCATCAAGATTCACGTTAAGGAAGAAGCCAGGACGGTGTACGCCTTTCGTCGGTACGCATTACGAATTGTCTCGGCCAGCCATCCATATCGGGGACCCGAAGAATTTAGAGACCACGATTTCGTATATCGTAACACCCATAAGGGCGGAATCGATCGGTTTCAAGGCACTGAAAAGATTTGGCGCGCAGACGATGAGCTTTATTCGCTGAATTATTCAGGGGGCGTTGTCCGCACTTAATGATTAGTAGGTGAGGAGGATGCATGGGATAAGTAATGTCGGGCTAAATAGTAGGCAAAAGCAGAAAACATATGTGGAGCTTGGCCGCCATGAATGAGGTCCTCATAATCATCGAAGGGCATCAGGCGAATCTCGATATCTTCGTTGGCATCCAAATGTTGTTGTTCTATCGGCAGTGCATTTTGAAACAGATAACTGCGTACCAGGTTGTTGCTGGTCGCGGGGTTAGGTTGGAATTCACCGAGAAAGACCGGAGGACGCTCTGATTGGTATCCTGTTTCTTCCGATACTTCTCGGATAATGCCGATAATTGGCTCCTCTCCCGGTTCAGACATGCCGCCTGGGATCTCAAGAGAAAAGTCCCCGATGCCATGGCGGTATTGATACACCAAGACAACCTTCATTTCGGGAGTGAGTACGATGGCATTAACCCAATCTGGATATTCTTGGACATCATAGTCAAATTCCGCCCCGTTAGGTAGCTTGACTCGATCACGTCGAGTGCGATTGAAGGGAGGGTTCTGGGTTACGTACTGACTTCGCAAGACGGTCCATTTGTTCATTGCCGGCTCCTTTTTACGGTGATTGCGCTAGTATACTACTAACGAGGAATTACGGCCACCTTCAGCGATAGCCGAATTCTGACGGTCATTTTAATATGGAGCCGTGTTATCGTTCAACGGGATCACATTAACCGGCATCTTTGAAATCCCTGTATACCCCTTCCAGATGTTTAGTGTGCGAATTCAGTGCTCTCTTGGTACTGAGATTGGTCGATGAGCCTATGATTTGAATAGGACGCTTTTGGTGAGCGAAGCAACTTACCGTGGGCTGTCCGAATAGAGATTTGTGTGCCAATATGCCGATATCTTAATGAAGCGCTTAGGGTATGAAATGACAATCGTAGATTTGTCGATAGCATAGGAGGGGGGATATAAATCAAGTCGTTACGCATTTCGTTTAGTTTGCACCAAACCCAGCGATGTCGTTGATTAATTGTACAAATCTTTCGCCTGAGGTATAATTTTCCAAGACGAAAGCACTCCGGACGAAAGTCCGGGTCGCAAAGCCATAGGGTCTACCGTTCCCATAAGGGGGCAATGACAGCCGTGCTGCCAAATTTTCCAAAGAACGGTTCACCGTCGTTAGATCACCGCTATATGACCATTACCACTGGATTTACAGCCGCGGTCTGGTTTTGCGTGCTGTGGTCTCCCTCTTCATCTGGTGGAATATCATTGCGTTTCCACGGCAAAGTCTTCCTCATGCATGGCTTTCTGGATTAGTTCTGTGTGTGGGAGATGGGTTGGCCTGGTTTGCACGTCGGCAACGGCCTCAATCAATCATGTTGTGGGCTATGATTACTGTTGGTTTGGATTTAATTTTGGGCATGGTTGCGCTTACCGAATTTTCGACGACAATCGAGTCGAACGCACCGGCACTACTCCCGCTCATCGGCATCGAATTGATAGCATATTGGGGTTGGGTAGGATACTGGATAGGGCTAGGTTACAACACTGTTATCATTACTACTCTCTGGCCGTATCCATCGCAACACCTTGATGGGTATTTTGTCAGCCATATCATCTTTTGGCTTTCGGTCAACGTTCTTATCATTTCCAGTGTTGCAATTTTTCTTCGCCAGTCGCCGCCCAGGCTTGAAAGACTCTCAGGGCTTACCGCACGGGAACGAGAAGTTTACGAGTTGTTGCAAGCTGGACTGACCCAAAGAGATATCGCGGTAAAGCTTCATATTGAACGCAGTACCGTGAAGACCCACGTGCAACATATTCACCGAAAGATGGGTTTAGACGATCCATCTGACGACTGACGCATTCGTTTGAGGGATGATCCTCCCCCAATGACATATTGTCCCGCTGGTTTCAACCCAAAGATCCACCTTCCTCAACCACCCTGTTGTTTGATACACCAAAACCAACCGATGTTGATTTTGGCCGAAGTGGGAAAGGGGGATGAATTTGTGAGCGTTCCATTCCATTTCTTGACACAGGGCTTCGTTGGCGACGGCGGCAATTGTACAAATTTGTCGCGGAACTTCACCACGGTATCCCATTATGCGTAGTGCGGTAATTGTCAGTGAAAGCATCGTACTCATAGCGGCACTAGTGACAGGCCAACTTAAATGGTCATCACTTCCGGACATTCTCTTCACCGATGTGATTGCTGCGGTGTGCGCCACTCAGATTTTGCAAGGACATGATCTGGAATCGCAGGTGGACACCCAGAACCACGATCCCGTCGTATTAATTGTTGGCGTGATCGAGGAGCCGTTATCGCCTTCGAATGCACAGTCTTTGCCATCCTCTGAAACGAAAAATATCTAGACGACGCAAATCGTTAGAATCCGCGATGCGCACTGATGAGCCAGGTTAAAATCTTGATGGAAACGGTCAAAAACTAAGGGGACCGTGGGTAAGCAATAGTATAGCGACGGGAGGCTGTCCAGCCAGTCGAACCGGAGGGTAAACTGGATGGCGCGTGGCCCATATTCCGCTAAGTCACGAAATATTGGGTGATGTATATATCCCATGTGACATCAAATGTCTAACTGGCGTTTTAGGGTCAAAAGGGGTTATTCGTGTGCGCAAGATTGGGGCAGTCGGATTAATGATCGTAATAATAGGACTGGCAGGCTGCGGCCAGCCAACGTGGATTACTATTTGGAGTGGGGCGTCACACCCCATGGCATATTTCATCGTTGGCAACTCGAAAGTTCCTTTAAAAGATATCGGTGGAGAGTATAGTGTGCTCAGTGTCAATCATGGAGGGTCAGAGATATCCGACCGACTGCCGTTGGGGACTAACATTTATACTATTCGAGGGGAAAATCCATCAAAAGAATTGGCGGTCGAAACTACTACTGGGAACTTTGTCAAAGCAACTTATTGGGGAACCAGCAAACCCTAATAGTTCTCTACCGCAAGTAGGCAAGTGGAGCGGCACCTCTGCGTATCCTTCCCAGAAGGATGACCCAAAGCCAGTGCCCCGGGGGTGGGGGATGTTTCTGAGATTGCTCAGGAGGGTGCTGGCTTGCCAGATGAGGGGATTAAGCACATGCCGTAAAGAGGAAAGTCTTCGTGTTTTGTGCCTGGATACACCCAATCGGCGGGGTGTACGGGCCGGTTTGCAATATCAGGCCTATTGCACCGAGGATAGCCAAGTGGAGGCGCACATTAATTGGGAGGAGTCGTTTCGTCGGGCGATGCTGCCTTATACTCGAGGCGCTTATGTAAACTATTGCGATGCGAATATTTTGGATTGGCCCCAAGCCTACTACGATGACAATATTGCACGATTAGTGGAAGTCAAGCAACGCTACGATCCTTTAAATGTATTCGATTATCCTCAAGGCATTGGGCGCATTCCTCAAGCACTTAAATTTTCAGGAGAGCCTACCGAGAAATCTTGAGTTCAGTGGGTGCGTTTCATTAGATGCACTCCCGAACACCGATAGCCCTTTCCTACCGTGTTAAACGTGTTATTCTGCATGTCTACGGGAGAGCTGACAGGCCAAGGATTTTAGGGAAATCCGCCAGGTATGGCTAATGAATGAACCACCCGATCACCCAATGACCGCCGTAACTTATGAAAAGCACGGAGCCAACCATGCCAATCAAAGTTGCCAGCAAAACGGTAAATGGTTTCCATCCAGTGGCATGACCAATAGCGATGCAGAGATAGGCGCCCAGGAATGGGGACAACAAAACTAGGGCTCCGACACCATAGTGCCGATATTTGCCAGACCACCGTTCCGCCCGTTCTACTTTTCGTCCTGCCCACAGCCAACGGGTGGTGATTTCATGAAAAGTGAGCAGCAGGAGAGGAATCGGAATAAGGTTTGCCAAGATGCTGATGACTGCTCCCGCCAATGGATGAAATCCCAAGGCAATACTTGCGGCAACGCCAGGCTGAGCTTCTAAGACGATGGAGGTGCCAATAATCGATAACGCCATCCAAATCTTTGTTTGTGTCATTCCTAGATAAAAAGCCGCTGCAAAGAAACCAGTGGCCATACCGATAGCATACAGCAACCGACGTCCCAATGTTACCGATGCGCTGTCAGTTTTCCCAAGCAGCAATCCCCCTAGGTTTCTCAATGTCAGTTTCAGCTTGTCTAAATTTTATCTCAAAATGCGGAGCACAGTAGGGTGTTTATGCTATGAAAGGTGGCGTGGAATTTATAGATTCTTTTTGTCTACTATAGAGTTCAAAAGGAGAGATCCCTATAATCGATATATCCGAAATAACGGATATATCGGAGGTGATTCCATGCTGTTTCGGCAATTTCTCCACGATCAGCCGATGGTGGCTGCAAGTTACTTGTTTGCCTGAACAGGAAAGTCTATGGCGGTAGTGGTGGATCCACTGCCTGAGATGTCGTTGTATCTAAAGGCACCGGAAAACTATGGGTTGAATCTTTCTTATGTTATTGATACCCATATTCATGCCGATCATTTGTCAGGCGCCAAGGCTTTAGCGGATCTTACGGGAGCAGAGCTTGTAATGCACCAATTAAGTCCACTGCAAGTGTCATTTACTCCCGTGACGGATGGTGATCGCCTTGTGTTAGGCACCGTAGAAGTGAATATTTGGCACACTCCCGGCCATACCCCGGAGTATATCAGTTTAGTAGTGACCGATCGGCGAAGAGGGCCTGAACCGTGGTGTGTGTTGACAGGGCATACTTTAATGGTGGGTGATGCGGGTCGGCCTGATTTGTTGCCGGGCGATGGATCGCTGGCGCTTTACCACAGTCTGTTTGATCGTCTGGCCGCCCTGCCGGATTATGTGGAAATTTACCCCGGAGCGTATGCAGGTTCCACCTGAGGGCGTGATCTCAGTGGAAAACTCGTTTCCACTTTAGGATTTGAACGGCGTTACAATGCCGCAATGCAGCCGCGAACCAAAGAAGAATTTCGCCAATTTATTTTGACCAGTCTTCCAAACCACCCGGTAAATTTTTCAGAGATTCGGCAAGCCAATCTTTATGGTGGTCAATCGTGGCAATAGGGGAGACCGGTTGGGTATCCAACGCTTTGAGCCAATTAATGGCGGCATGAATGGACTTGGCATTCACGCCATAGTAATGCCAGGTGCGCCATCGTGAATGGGTTACTAAGCCAGCGTGAGATAAAATGGCCAGATGACGAGACACCGTAGATTGGGGAACGGAAAGGTACTGAGTTAGATCTTGAACACAGATCCCCTGTAATGCCTCTTGTGACGTTTTGCAGAAATACTGGGGATTGCTTAACAGCCGCAGCAGTTTACGACGCAGGGGATCGGCGAGTGCCTTGAACACGAGGTCTAAATCATGTGTTGACGATTGCTCCACTATTATGAAGCCTCCCATAGATACTCTCCCTGCATTATAGCAAATGGGGTAAGCCAAAAATATTTATCCATCTGGATAAACTGATAAAAAGGGGGAAATTTTGTGAAACCGTATGGAGTTGCTGAACTCCTTGCGTTAGACGAAGACTCCGTGACCTGGGTTGATGTACGCCCATCCATGTCCTTTATTTAAGGGTATATTAAGGGGAGTCGCAATGCGCCCTTTAATAAGGGAACACCATTGCCCAAAGGTGCTAATTCAATAGTTCTGCTGGGCCCGGCTGGGGTTCTTGATCGGAAAGCGGCTCTAACCTGGGAGTCTTTTGGGCATAACGTGTCGGGATATTTAGAGGCGCCATTCACTGCTATCGTCGGCGCTTTGCCTCACCAAAAATTTCATCAAGTCCAGATATTGCCCCCCGCCGCCCTGAACTCCTGGCCTGGAATTTTGCTGGATGTGAGATTAAAAGAAGATGTCCCGAATGGGTTTATTGCGGGCAGTATGTGGATACCATTGCCGGACTTAGAACAGTCAATTTCAACAGTTCCTCGCGATAAACCAATTTTAGTCTACTGCAATTCCGGGTCTAAGGCTGTAGAAGCTGCATCCCAATTAGCCAGTACCGGATTTGAAAATGTTAGTGTGATTGCCCAAGGGGGCATGGGGTCATTCCAAGGAGGACTTACATGACTAGGACACACGGCATTCGTCCAAATCTAGGTCAATTTTTGTGGTTGGTCACCAATACTATTTTTGTGGGTTTGGCGGTGGGAGTAGAACGAACGGTGGTACCCCTGCTGGGCACAATATATACCATGTGGGTGCGCTGTTGACGCTGTCGTTCATCGCTTCGTTCGGGTTGGCTAAAGCACCTTTAAATTTGGTAGCAGGACGATGGTCGGATCGTGTCGGACGACGTCC
Source organism: Bacillota bacterium (assembly GCA_021797515.1). GTDB lineage: Bacteria > Bacillota > Sulfobacillia > Sulfobacillales > Sulfobacillaceae > Sulfobacillus_C. Next base: position 9,865 of record JAJZZP010000106.1, read on the forward strand.
GGTATTGATTGCGGTTGCGGGGTGGATGTTTGGCATTCCTGTGGTAGGATTTTTTCTTTTGGTTCATGCGTGGTGGGCGGTCATTGTCGCCAATTTATTTTTAGGCGCAAACCAAGCTTTTGCTTGGACTATGACTATCAATGCCCAACTGGATATTGCCGGGCCTCGGCAACGCGGTATGGCGATGGGAATTAACGAAGCCACCCGATATATTGGCGTAGCTATAGCCACCTGGTTGGCGGTTTATGTGGCGCGTTGGGGTGGATTGCTGCGGGCGCCCGTTGTGTTGGAAGCCGGAGTGGTGGTCGGCGGTCTTGTCACCAGCTTGTGGTTTATCCGCGACACTAGGGATTTTGTGCTTACGGAGGCGCGCACCGGGGTGACGCGCAGCCATGATCGGGCAGTACGTGAACACACCGCGTGGCAGTCATTCGTGTTTGCCAGCTTTGGTGAACCGTCGCTGTCAGTTTCATCATGGGCAGGATTGACCAACAAGCTGGCGGATACGGTGGCATGGGGCATTAGCCAATTTGGAACCGGAGCGCTGTCCGATATTATTGGCCGAAAGCGGCCTATTGTTACGGGATTCGGATTGCTAGGGGCGGGCCTTGTCGGACTAACTCTAGTCCATGGCATGTGGGGATGGGTGCCTTTGGCGGTGTTGAGTGGGCTGGGTATGGCACTTTTATACCCCAACTTAAACTCTACCGTAAGTGATGTCGCCCCGGCCGATCGCCGCGGAAGTATTTTGGGAGTCTATCGTTTGTGGCGCGATGGCGGTTACTTTGTCGGCGGATTGCTGATCGGGGGTTTGATTGCCATATTTGGCACTCGTTGGGCCATCGATATTATTGGAATCGTGGTTTTGCTGATGACCATATTGCTGGCATGGCGACTTCAGGAAACGCATCACCTGGCGGGCAGCCAGCCAGCCGCATCACACAGCCAAGTGGGCAGATCGTAAGCGATTTGTCGTAATTCCTAACTTGGCTCAATGTGTACACTACGTCAAAGTCTCTTTCCCACCGCCGGCTCTCTTGTTATGATAGCCAGGGAATTGGATGAGTTTGGATGACTGAAAGGAGCAGTGGGACGCGTGGCGACGGAGCGAACAGTAGCATTCAAAGGCGAACAGACACCGTTAGCAGGTGATGCGGTTAACCTTGGAGACAAAGCGCCGAATTTTGAAGTCGTAGACCGCGATTTAAACATAAAAACTTTAGAAGATTGGGCTGGCAAGGTACGTATGCTCAGTGTGGTGCCCTCTTTGGACACTCCAGTGTGTGACACTCAGACACGACGTTTTAACGAAGAGGCATCTCGTTTTGGGGACAAAGTCGTGGTACTCACCGTGAGTATGGATCTGCCGTTTGCACAAAACCGCTGGTGCGGTGCGGCCGGGTTGGAAGGAATTATCACATTATCTGACTTTCGTAACGCGTCTTTTGGACAAAACTGGGGGACCCTAATGCAAGATTGGAGACTGGAATCACGGGCTGTATTCGTGGTGGATACCGACGATATTGTGCGCTATGTTGAATATGTGCCGGAAATAGGGAAGCATCCTGATTATGCCGCCGCGCTGCGGGCAGTAGAGGCGTTAATCTCATAAGTCGTAGGTATGGGCGGCGAAAGATAGCTAACTCCCGAGCGTCTTTCGCCACCCTTCCTGTCAGCCAGCATAAAATCTCGCATGAGCATCCAATCCAGGCCGAATTGATTGCATCGATTTTGCTAAATCATCTGGTACAACCCAAAAGATGCAAGAATTTCCCACGAACTTAGATTGCCCACCTAACCGCAAAAATCCCGTGGTTGTCACAAATGGTGACGAGGTGTCCTTAATGAGTGTAAGCGAGCAGTTTTAGGATGCCGAGTAAGCCTTGGCGGGTCGTGAAGATACACAATCGGACCGTGACGGTATCCGGAGACGATCTTGTTGGGGCGGGCGAGTAGCGTATATCTAGGTAGAGCACTTCCGAGGTGCGCAGAGGTGCCTTTTTCAGGGCAATTCTTGGCAGAATGACGAACCATAGTAGGGCCGAGTTAATTTTCAAATCTAATCGGGGCATTCATCCAGTAATGCCAGTCCACTGAGCCTTGGAACGACATGAGTCGCAGCAGCAGGCGGTATGCTTTTCGAAATGGTTCAAGAGGAGGCAGGGGCATGATTGTCTCATAGCCTACGCGAAAGGCATTGGCATGATCTTGATCTAAAAGGTATTCCAATCCTATCAGCTCCAGGTGCCGAGGAGCTGATACGTAAAGTTCGATATCAACCATACCAGTTAGTGTCGTGCCATCGGTAAGGAACTGGGTGGGATCCATATCTAGCATGATGGGCGAGGCGAAATCCATCGGGGGCAGGTCCTTCCATTGGCCCAGAGATTCCGCCCAGTAGTCCGTGAGATCTCGATCTTGAGAATAGTATCGCGTGACCAAATATGCCATGACGGAGATCGCCAACGTGTGAAATTGGATTACTGGCTGGCATCCTTGTGGTGTTCGTAGGGGACCAAAGCAAGGGTATCGATAATTGTGGATTTGGGCGAGGGCTTTACCGAATATCGCCAGGCTTTGATTTGGCAAGTCATTAAAGGAGGTCAGAGTATACCCGGGAAGGTTCTCTAAAATTAGGAAGGTTCGCGTTCCGATTTTGTGCATGGCGAGCACTTCCGGAATTGGAATTGCAGATATGGCTCGCAAGTCGCGATATAGGTTGCCAATCTGCGCCATGTTCGAAGTGTCAGTCTGGAACAGTCGCAACGCGGCTTGCCAAAAATCTTCATCAGGAACACGGAGCCAACGGCTGGTGCGAACGATTCGCTCCCCTTCGGTGGTTTTGACTGCCCAAACCCAACTGGCTTGTCCTGGGTGCACTGCTGGTAAAAGACGTTGACCGAGATAGGTGGTGGGAAATAATGGAGCTAAATTAATGGCGCTGAGGTCGGATAAATTGGACATGGGAGCTCCTCATATAAGATTTTCCATTCCAGTGTGGATGAGGGGATGCTACACTGTCATCTTGGACATCAGTGTTGGGTTAAGGAGATATCGTAATCGATCTTAACGCAAAAACAGATTGTGAGCACCAGGGTTTTTACGGCAACGACCAGGGACATGGGTTGTTGGTATGAGAGGATGGAGTGGTTGCGCACGGGAGTATTGATAGCCTCCGCTATCGAAGCCTTTTTTTTATTGGCATTGTTAGGTTATGGTCCTTTGTATCTGCACCAAGAGCTAAGAGCGGGATATTTTTTGGCTAGCTTGGCTGCTGCACTTCCAGCCTTAGCGACCTTTGTTGGATCCATGACCTGGGGGCAAGTGGCACGACGTGCGGGATTAAAGGTATTAGCCGTGGTCGGCTTAGCAGGATATTTGGGGCTAGGTTTCGCTATATTAGTGACCTGCTCTCCGTTGGACTATATAGTCGGCGTCAGTGTAATGACCCTGTTCTCATCTGCCTTAGCTCCTGCGACGCTGGCATTTTTGACTCAAGCTGGAGGGGATATGGGCCAACGTTTGGCCAAAAGACTTCAGTGGCAAAGCAGCGGATGGATGGCTGGGGGTCTTCTGGGAGGCTATATTTTTGGACTGAGTGGCCATAGTTATGTTTATCTCATGATGAGTTTAGCTCTGGCTTTGGTATTACCGTTGGTTTTGGTATTGCGTGACCCGTCAAAAATCGCTATCCCAGCCCGACAGCAACACCGTAGTGGGTACCCCAACCCCATGACAATTTTTTTGGTGGTACTACCCTTTTTCTTGGCGTATTCCGGAAATGAAGGATTTTTTACCAATTTCGGCTTGTATCTACGACTTCTTGGTATCCCTACCGAGTGGGTTGGGTGGAGCGCTGCCATCAGTACCGGCCTTGGCTGGTTGCTAGCACTGCGCATCGGCCATTGGGCTGATCGTTGGGGAGGCAAAGCCATATTAACTTGGGTTCTGCTGGTTTATGCAGTGCTTTATGTCATTATGTCGCTGGCTCCTTGGCCACCTATCGTAGTCGGCGCTTTTTCGATGCCGCTATATCCACTGCTTAACATTGGGGTTCAGCGGGCAGCTGCGGAATCAGTTCCTTCGGATGCCCATGGCGCGGCGATGGGGGTCATCAATGGGGCTAGCGGTTTAGCAACCTTTGTTGGAGGCACTCTCATCGGTGAGGTTGATAACGCTTGGGGACCACACATTATGCCATGGACGGCAGCCGCTTTGGTGACAGTAGGTTTGGCTGCCGCTTTGGTTGTATATCGCAAGCCGAAGTCACCAATGCCCTAACCAGCTATAATTTGTGCCCGATCAAACTTTTCATGGCCTCGGTGAGTTTGGGTTCTTGATGCGCCTTGTATACAGTATGAATGAGGGATGTGAGCTCTTTTTCGTTTAACGTGGATACATAGTCAAGATTGCCGATTGTTAATTTGTGAGGTTTTTCCTGTGACGAATCATCAGACGCCAGGACCGCCTGGACCATGAAATTGGGGAACTCTCCAGAAAATGTAAAATCTTTAATCACCATGGCGTGTGCCCCTTTCACATCTTTGTGGCAATAGTGTGTCTCAATACGAACGTTTAATGCGAGACATAGCGGATTTGGGGAACACCTCTGGAGACACCCTCAACGGCAATCCACAAACCATGCTGGAGATCGTTTGGTATCAAGCTGATTAGTCGATAGCTTCCAAGATGCCTAATGGAAAACGCAAACCATGCCTGTTGGCCAGGAGTTAAGTCGATAAGTCATTGGTCACGGGGATGCCAGACTTGGGGAAGTTGTTCCGTCGGCGGCTAGTGCGAGGGAATGACGCTGATGGTCATGGTTGTTGAAGTAGACGAGCACTTTGAGGTGAACCGGCACCCGCACTATCAGAGTGCCATTGGTGGCTCCGTTGAGATTGTTGCCTCCGTGGGGATATCCTGCGATGACGGTGAGGGTCATCAAGCTGTGAGCTGGATGATATGTCATTCAGTGGCTTGCAGCGCACTTACCCGGGGCAGTATGGAGTGGTTTTTGGGGAAGAATGCCCCAAATTTCCCAAATGGAAACCGATCCTAACAAAGCTATCCAGGGTGATTTTCGCATACCATCCTCTGCACTTGTCGTTTTCTTATAGGGTTCCAAAAGAGAGGTTATTATAGCAGGTGAATCAAATGCAAGATAGCTTGGTGGGTAGGCACGGGAATACCAGCTTGACTCGCTTGGCGAACGATATAGCCGGTGATCGATTCGATTTCCGAAGGCTGATGGGAAAGCACATCTTGTAGCATCGACGACCGATTGGATGCCGTGGATAGTGCCAAATCGGCGACCCATTTCAAGGTGCCAGCCAGAGGTACGCCAACGGATTGGGCCACATTTTCTGCTTCCAAGCAGAGTGGCTCAGCAAGACGCCACAATGGCAGTTGCACGAGCGTCCCATTGGCTTGGCCAGAAAGTGATGAGAGCGGATTAATCACCGAATTGGCAATGAGTTTGGTCCATCGTAGCCTCAACATATAGTCGGGCTGATGCCATTCCCAGGAAAGATTCAAGGAAGCCGCCCGTTGTTTTAAAGAAAACTCATTGGCATGGCCGGTTTCCGTAAGATGCACCATTCCATGATTTTTTATTAATACTCGCCAAATGTTCTGCGCTGGGTCGTCGCTGCGAAATGCTGCGTCTGTGGTGACGGCGGGACTTAGTTGGATCTTAGTCAACGGCGGGACCAACGCCTGTTCTTGACCCATGCCGTTTAACAACGGTATCACATAAGTCTCGGCTTGGGACCAACGTTCCAGCCACTGACGCGCCAAAGGCATGCCTGGCCATTTGACCGCGACCAAGACAACCTGCCACGGGCCGGGAGCGGGCTCCTCCCACCGCTGAAACTGTGGAATATGCCAACTCATGGTGTTATCGGACTCTATCAATTGATAGTGGCCAAGTTGGCGCCCTACCATTAGCGGATGGTCTGCTTCAAATAGAGCCCCATAAAGGCGAGCTAAGGATCCTGTGCCCAGAATGGCGATTCTCATGGGGAAGTGGATTCGACTAGAGACAAAAACTCTGCCCATTCGTGATCGGTTACATGGTAGCTTTCCTGGTCGTTCGGAAAGGTTCGCGCTTCGACTTGGACGCGATATTCGGACAGACCATCGATAATGCGGGAGCGCAAATCTTCGAATGGGCGGGCAAATTTTGGATATCCCGAAGAAAGGCCGAGACAGTCATGAAACACTAAAACTTGTCCGTCGCACCCGGCCCCTGCGCCGATACCAACGGTAGGCACCGAGATCTCCTTGGTTACATACTGGGCCACGCGATCTGGAATTCCCTCAAGCACAATGGCGGATACCCCATGTTCGGTAAGTTGGCGAGAATCGTCCACCAACACCTTGATGGCCTCTGCCGAACGCGCTTGCACCTTATACCCTCCCATGCGGTGAACGCTCTGGGGGGTGAGACCTAAATGGCCGATAACCGGAATGCTTTCTTTGATTAACGCATCGACCACCGGTAGGATGGCTTGCCCTCCTTCTAGTTTGACTCCATCAGCCAGCGTTTCTTGCATAACCCGCCCTGCATTGCGCAGCGCCTGTCCGGGTTCGGTGTAGGTCAAAAATGGAAGATCTACAATCATAAGGGTGTCAGGAGCACCGCGACGCACAGCCGCGCTGTGATGCACCATATGATCGATCGTAACCGGCAAGGTGGTGTTAAATCCTAAAGTGGTCATACCCAATGAATCGCCAACCAAAATTACGTCGATGCCGGCTGCGGCGACAAGCTGTCCTTGCACAAAATCGTATGCGGTCATCCAAGATATGGGACGTTGCCCTTTAAGATTAATCATATCAGGAATCGTAAGTTTAGCCATGATGCCCCCCTCCTTGCAACAATTATAGAGGATGACTAGGAAAAGCGATAGAATGAAAGCGGAGGCGATGAGGGTGCAGTTTGATTTAACCCCAGAAGAAACTATGATTCGTGGTGCGGTGCGTGATTTTGCCGAAGGTGTCGTGGCTCCCGGTGCATCGGAACGGGATGAAACCGGGAACGTACCGTTTGACATCATGCAACAAATGGGTGCCCTAGGATTTTTCGGCATTCCCTTTTCCGAAGAGTGGGGCGGATCGGGCGCCAACACGGTCAGTTATGCTCTGGCAGTGGAAGAAATTGGACGGGTAGACGCATCGTTAGGCTTAGGATTTGCCGCGCACGTGTCCTTAGGCTGCTCGCCCGTATATTACTTTGGTACCCCCGAACAAAAACGCACATTTTTAGAACCCGCTATACGTGCCGAATATTTGGCGGCTTTTGGCCTCACAGAACCAGAAGCCGGTTCCGACGCAGGGGGCACCCAAAGTCGAGCGGAACGGGTGGGGGACACCTACCGTCTCAATGGCACGAAGATTTACATTACAAATGCCGGCCATGCGGGATATATCGTGGCTACTGCCCGAACCTCCAGCGATTCTCGGAGAATCTCGGCGTTTATTGTGCCCCGTCATACGCAGGGGGTTACCGTGCGCTGTGATTATAAAAAAATGGGTATGCGATCCAGCGAAACCTGCGAGATTCATTTAGATGATGTGACGATTCCGCAACAAAATTTGTTAGGCAAAGAGAATAAAGGGTTTCATCAGTTTTTAGATATTTTGGATGGAGGCCGCATTAGTATTGGAGCCTTGTCCGTGGGTGTCGCTCAAGCGTCGTTGGAGGCATCATTAACCTATGCTCAGCAGCGGCGGCAATTTGGCAAAACCTTGAGCCAGTTTCAAGCTATTCAGTTCAAGTTGGCGGATATGGCGATGGAAGTGGAGTTGGCTCGAACCATGGTGTTGAAGGCGGCGTGGCTCAAAGATCAAGGGCGGCCTTATGCCAAGGAGGCCGCGATGGCCAAACTTTTTGCTTCGGAAGTGGCGATGCGAACGGCGTCGGAAGCTGTGCAAATTCATGGGGGAGCGGGTTACCTGCATGACTTCCCTGTCGAGCGGTATATGCGCGACGCCAAGTTGCTGGTGATTGGCGAAGGGACCTCCGAGATCCAGCGTCTCGTAATTGCCCGATATCTCTTAGAGGACCATCCTGTGTAATGCGACCTATTTTGTGCGAAGGTGAGAGACCACAAAACCGTGGTACTGAACGATTCTGGATAGCGACGGCCAATGCAGGGTTCTTTGTGGACAGCCCTATGGCCTGGAGTGACCGTTACGCGTTGTGGTCTGCTGGCGGTGCATTCCGCATTGATCGCAGGTCTCTGCCGGTCCATCTGGAATGTTCACCTGATGGACTGAGGATGCCGTGTCCCCAGCCCAGTTCGGCAGCAGTGATGGCGGAAGCTTTCGGAGAATTGTGGGCCTATTCCCATCGCGCGGTATTTCAGGCGGCCACAGCCTGGAAAACGTGGAATGTGAGCCAAGTGTGGGGATTGCCGCTTTGGGCGACCTGGTTCAACGGGATACCCGAGTGGTCAGGAACCGATGTCTATTACCCATGTCCTTCTCCTTTCGAGGGACTTTGGGCTGCGACTAATGGCGAGGCCAGGTTATTGTGGCATCCCCAATTGCTAGGCCCTTGCTGGAAGATTGCTGGATCTGGAGTGTATGAGTCGGCCCCGGGTTTAGCGTGGGAGGGAATGGAACGTTGTCGCGGAGAACAAGTGCCCTCTGGTATACTCCGGTCAGGGGTGATAGAACCTGTCGTGCATACGGGAGGATGGTTTCCCTTAGGATTAACACATGAAAATAGGAGGCTTTAGTATATGACGAGTGTGGTAGCAAGTTTGGCGGGCGTGGTGTTTAAAATTTTGGTATCCCCCGGAGACCCCGTGGTGAGTGGCCAAGAAGTAGTGCGGCTGGAGTCCATGAAGATGGAAATTCCGCTGGAAACGGAACAGGTAGGAATTGTTCGCGAAGTGTTGGTCAAAGAGGGGGATTTTGTCAACGAAGGCGATCCCTTGGTCATCTTAGATGATGCACAATAACCGGGATGGGGCTAGGAGGGATCAGCGTGGATAGTGCCGCGTGGCGGCAACGGCGGATGCGGATACGGCAAGGCGGCCCGAGCAAATATCAGCAAAAATTGGCCGAGGATCACAAACTGCCGGTGCGTCGGCGTCTGGAACTGTTGTTAGATCCGGGCTATGTCGAGGATGGGTTATGGGCCAATGCACTCCAGGAGGATTTGGCGGCCGATGGCGTGGTGACCGTGACCGGAACCATTCAGGGCCGCACCGTGGTGGTGATGGCGAATGATCCGACCGTCAAAGCCGGATCTTGGGGTGCGCGTACCGTAGAGAAAATCCTGCGCATCCAAGAAAAGGCGCTGGAATTGGAGTGCCCGATTTTCTACTTAGTGGATTCGGCGGGGGCGCGGATTACCGACCAGGTTGAGATGTTTCCGGGGCGTCGGGGTGCGGGCCACATTTTTTACAATGAAGTGCGATTATCCGGCAAAGTACCGCAAATTTGTTTGCTGTTTGGACCCTCGGCGGCGGGAGGCGCCTATATCCCGGCCTTTTGCGATGTGGTCGTGATGGTGGAGCACCATGCGTCCATGTATTTGGGCTCGCCCCGGATGGCGGAAATGGTCATTGGGGAAAAAGTGACCTTAGAGGAAATGGGCGGGGCTCGGATGCACTGTACCGTCAGTGGGCTGGGAGACTTATTGGCGCACGATGAGGACGAAGCGATTGCCTTAGGCCGCGCCTATTTTTCCTATGTGCCCCGTCATTATCGGGAAGATCCGCCGATCGTTGCGGGGGTGCCAGCACCCCCTATGGATTGGTCGCGGGTGATTCCTGACAACCAAAACGTCCCGTTCGATATGCATCGGATCATTGAAGGATTGGTGGATGCGGGCAGTTGGTTCCCGATTAAACCCTTGTTTGCCCCGGAAATCATCACCGGATTGGCGCGCTTGGACGGGATGGTGATCGGGATCGTCGCTAATCAGTCGAAGGTCAAAGGGGGAGTGCTGTTTAATGATTCGGCGGACAAAGCGACCCGGTTTATCCAGTGGTGTGATGCGTTTAATGTGCCGTTGCTGTTTTTAGCCGATGTGCCGGGATTTATGATTGGGACCCAAGTCGAGCGCGCGGGGATTATTCGCCATGGCGCGAAATTTATTGCCGCCGTGAGCGAAGCCACGGTGCCCAAAATTAGTGTGGTGGTGCGTAAGGCTTATGGTGCGGGGTTGTACGCGATGGCGGGCCCGGCGTATGGCACAGATGCCACTCTGGCGTTACCCACGGCACAAATTGCTGTGATGGGCCCAGAAGCAGCGGTTAACGCCGTCTATTATAATGCCATTCAGGCGTTGGCGGGGGAGGAGCGTCGCGCCTTTATCCAAGAAAAACAAGCGGAATACCGACAAGACATTGATCTCTTGCGTTTGGCCTCGGAATTAGTGGTCGATGAGGTCGTGGAACCAGAATCGTTGCGGTCCGAACTGGTGCAACGCTATCGTTTGTATCGGCAAAAACGGCGGGAATTTAGCGCACGGCGGCATCCGGTGACCCCGGTGTAGCGGAGGGAGGAAGAGGACCATGGAATCCTGGAATATCCCCCAGGCGGTTTCATTGCGCGAGGTGGGGCCGCGCGACGGTCTGCAGGCAGAACCAACCGTCATAGACACGGCGGATAAGATTGCGTTGGTCAACCGTCTTAGTGCTGCCGGATTGCCCCGGATTGAAGTGACGTCGTTTGTGAGTCCCCAGTGGTTGCCCCAAATGGCGGATGCGGAACAGGTCATGGCGGGTATTGCCCGGCGTCCCGGCACGCGCTATTCGGTGCTGGTGCCTAACCTGGTCGGCGCTGAACGCGCCCTCGTGACACGGCCCGATGAGATGACCTTATTTGTCTCCGCGAGTGAAACCCATAATCAGAAAAATGTGCACCGAACCATTCGGGAATCACTCGAGGGATTTCACCAGATTATCGAGAAGGTGGGGACCCAGGTCTCCATCTCGGCAGTAATTGTGACAGCTTTTGGGTGTCCCTATGAGGGGGTGGTCACGCCTGCGCAAGTGATTGCGTTGATGGATCGCCTGGAGGCATTGGGGATTCAGGAAATAACCCTGGGGGACACCGTTGGGGTCGCTAACCCACGCCAAGTCTTTGCGATTGTGCAACAGGTGTCCCATCAACGACCTGCTATTCAACTTGGGCTGCATTTTCATGACAATCGCGGCACTGCCTTGGCGAATCTGGTAGCGGCGTTGCAAGCAGGCGCGACCCGATTTGAGACGGCCTTGGGCGGCCTTGGGGGTTCCCCTTTTTCTCCGGGCGCAGGAGGCAACTTGGCGACGGATGATGCGGTGTATCTGTTGCAAGAAATGGGCGTGGACACGGGGGTGGATCTTCCCGCGTTGTTGGAGACCACGCAGTTTTTGGTAGAAAAACTGGGACACGCGGTCCCGTCGCGGGTCTTTGCCTCGGGAGGCCGCATGGTGCCCCAAGGAGGTGATCCTCATGGCCATTAGGCAAACCCGCGATGATGCGATTGTGGAATTGGCGATTGACCGCCCTGCGGCACGAAACGCCTTGAATACCGAGACCATTGCGGAACTGACGCAGGCATTTTCTCACTGGGCCCAAGACCCGACGGTGCATGCGGTGATTTTGACGGGTACCGGAGACCGCGCCTTTTGCGCGGGAGCGGATTTAAAGGAAGTGCAGCAACTGGACGGCGTCGAAGCACGCCGCCGCTATTTTGGGGGCGTGGCGTCGTTGCTTGACACCATGGCCATGGCGCCCCAGTTGGTGATTGCGGCGATCTTTGGGTACACCTTAGCGGGGGGCATGGGTCTGGCTGCTGGCGCAGACTTTGTGGTGGCGGCGGATGATACGCGGGGGGGATTGCCGGAAATCAATATCGGATTGTTTCCGATGGTGGTCATGGCGCCCATTGAGAGGGCCATTGGGCCCCGTCGCACCTTAGAACTGGTGATGAGCGGACAGTTGGTGGATGTGTCCACCCTAGACCGCTGGGGTTTTTGCAATCGGGTGGTGCCCAAAGACCAGTTGCACGCCGAAGCGTGGCGGTTTGCCCGCGAAATAACGTCGGGCAGCGCAGCCATCCGTCGATTAGGGAAAGAGGCATGGCGAACGGTCCAAGACTTGCCTTATCGGAACGCATTACAGTATCTGCACAATATGGTGTCGTTAGTGGCGATGACCGAGGATTCCGCCGAAGGCGTGGCCGCCTTTCTCGCGCACCGCGATCCGAAATGGCGACACCAATGACCCCACTACTGTATCCGGACGATCTTCATTGGTTTAACGAAGGCACAAATCGTCGGCTTTATCGGAAATTTGGGGCACATATGACCGACACTGGGGTGCACTTTGCAGTGTGGGCTCCCAATGCGGAAAAAGTCAGTGTGGTTGGCGAGTTTAATGGCTGGAAATCTGACCACCATAGCTTAGATCGCGACTTTGCCTCGGGTGTCTGGCGAGGCGTGGTGTCCGAAGCTCAAACTGGGATGGGGTACAAGTTTCGCATTCAAGGCAGACATGGGGAAAGACTACCGGATAAGGCGGATCCGGTAGGATTTTTTCATGAAACCACGGTGGCTCCGGCTTCTCGGATATGGGATTTGTCTTATGCTTGGCACGATCATTTATGGATGCAGCAACGAAATGATGGGGTCGGGAAACCCGTGTCGATCTATGAGATGCATTTGGGTTCGTGGTGCCGCCAAGGGGAAAGAGCCTTAGGATATCGGGAGATGGCGGATTCTCTCTGCACTTACCTCGTCGATCTGGGCTATACTCATGTCGAATTTATGCCGATCTTAGAGCATCCCTTCACTGGATCCTGGGGTTATCAAGTAACGGGATATTTTGCCCCGACTAGTCGCTGGGGCACCCCACAAGATTTGATGTACTTAATTGATCGATTGCATCAATCGGGTATCGGGGTAATTTTGGACTGGGTACCTTCTCACTTTGCCACGGATGCTCATGGGCTGGGACTGTTTGATGGCACCCATTTATATGAACACGCTCATCCGTGGCAGGGAATCCACCCCCAGTGGCAAAGTTACGTATTCAACTATGGACGTCATGAGGTCGTGAGTTTTTTATTAAGCAGCGCTATGTTCTGGTTTGATCTATATCATGTGGATGGATTGCGAGTTGATGCGGTGACGTCCATGCTATACCGAAATTTTGGACGCCCTGCGCATGAATGGATTCCGAACCTGGAGGGCGGAGTTGAAGACAAAGAAGCTATCGCATTTTTAAGCGATCTTAACCGTGCAATTCGCGAGGAATACCCCCAAAGCATGGTTTTTGCCGAAGAATCCAGTGCGTGGCCTGGAGTAACTCATCCCACTAATCAAGGGGGCCTCGGATTTACTTTTAAGTGGGACATGGGATGGATGCACGATACCTTGGAATATTTTGAAACCGATCCGTTATACCGAAAATATCGCCATGGTCTTCTGACTTTTCGGCCTCTATATATGGAACATGAACAATTTGTGCTGCCATTGTCCCACGATGAGGTGGTGCACTTAAAAAAATCTTTGATCGACAAAATGCCGGGATGGGCGGATCAGAAACTGGCACAGTTGCGAATGTTATTAGCCTGGCAAATAGCAACACCGGGGAAAAAACTTTTATTCATGGGTGGGGAGATCGGGCAATGGCGGGAGTGGGATCCAGACCGCGAGTTGGACTGGGGAGTTTTGGGTGATGCAGGACATCTTGGAATCCAAGACTGGGTACGCCAATTAAACCACTTCTATACCAACCAACCGGCATTATATGATCGAGACAATCATGCGGGATTTCGCTGGGTGGATTGGCAGGATGCCAATCACAGCATCCTCAGTTTTTTGCGTCTAGGCAATCGAAAAAGAGATGTAGTGCTGGTTATCACCAATTTCACTCCGGTTACCCGGTATGGGTACAGAATTGGGGTGCCGTACCACGGGACTTGGCGAGCGGTGATGGATAGCGATGCCAAAAAATTCAACGGCTCCGGTCTCAGAGATGGGGAAACGGTAAGTGAGTCAATTGCTTGGCAAGGGCAGCCTTTTTCTATCGTGCAAACACTGCCGGGACTGTCTATTGCGTTCTATCAATGCGGATCTTCAGATACTATAGAACCTAAAGCGGACTAGATAAGGCTACATCTGAGTGGGCATAGATCTGGCGTGAGCGATGTTAAGATTGCGTCATAGGCCTTTTGCCCGTCGTATTGGATGCGCTAGTTGAAAACTCTTTTCGAGGGAAGCTTGAATTATTAGGGGAGGAATGCGTATAATAGACGAGAGAACAAACGTTCATAATAGTAGGGAGGGGTCTCTAGTGGGGGTTGTGTTTTGGCGATTGGGCCATCTGAATCGCGATCAGGCGATACGCCCCTTAGGACCTTTTGTTGTGTTTCAACGGGACCGCGTGTTTGATACCGATGCCCAAGGATGGGATTTGGGTGTGCGTCCCCATACGCCCTTACATGAACTAAAGTGGAGATATCCTCAAGCAATGCTGGTTCCTTGGAATCCCGACCATTATCGGGAGAACTATCGTCGACTGCGGTTTTGGTTAGAAGAGCATATGGCCTCCTATATGCAAGAAGACTGTCGAGAGGGATGGTGGGAATGGCCCCAGATTGGACCAGATAAGGTCAGGGTACTGATGGCAGAAATTATTCCTCGCTGGGCACTGAGAGCCGAGTTGGGAATTGCCAGCCATCCTATTTTGGCAGAGTGGACTTGTGATCAAGGTGCAGACTTGGGATTAAAAAATTGGGTTGTAGAAGATGCTCGAGTTTTTGTGATGTTTCCGAGCCAAGAAGAAAAATTTTGGCCGCGGCTTCCCTTGCGTTATATCGCCGATCGATGGCCAAAGCGGCGTCAGGAATGGAAACGTCGGGGTTGGCATGTCGCGGGTGAGGTTCCAGGACTAGTGCATGAGGTTCAGGCATTGCCCTGGACATTGCAAAAGCGGCCAGTTTCGGTGCGTATTGAACAGGTGTTGGAGGGTGGCATGGATCAAGGTATAGGGGAAGTCATGGCGCAGGTTGCTCATCGGCTGGTGGATCACTTGCGACAAAAAAATCAGGGCATGGCTCATTTGCGTCTTATTTGGGAAACAGAGCGGGGAACGGAACAACGTGAACGACAGTGGCCCGAAATGGTGGCCGAAAGGGATCGCATTGTAAGTCGGGTATTATCTTTAATGCAAAAACTTCCCTCTGCGCCCCCCGAAAAATTGATATTGGAAGTGGATGATCCAGAGTTTGTCAAATCGGAACAACTTACTCTGTGGGGCAACGGCCAAAAAAATCGAATGAGATTAGGATGGCGATCACCCGCGTTTGACATAGGCCGACGGGAAAATCTTTTACAATTTTGGGATGTTTGGCGAATGCCATCTTCTTTAAATCCATGAAACCGATCGAGAAGATATGGGTTCGGCGTCAAGTACCCTATGCATTTGTTTGGCGGCGGCAATATGTGTCGATTGTCAGGATTTTGGATTATTGGCGCGATGTAGGAGAATGGTGGCGGAATGAACCGGAGTTGTGGTTTTGGCGCATTCAGGGACAAGGCTTGGAAGTTTATGAATTGGCCTGTAACCCACAGACCCATCAATGGTGGATGTATCACGTGTACGACTAGGAGGTAAGTTTCAGTGAAAGGGAAGATCATACTATTTCCTTTGATTAAATCAAGTCAAGTGAGTCCGGTGATTGCTATCGGGAACCACAATTACCAGATACGGCCGCATTCCTTGATGGCGTCGATTTGGCGATGGGCCGGGTGGTAGGGGCACATCTCCATGTGCATTCGGCATTTTCTTTTTTGTCTGCGGCCTCGACACCGCCACAATTGGTAAAAGAAGCAGCGCGGCTTGACGTAGGGACACTGGCATTAACTGACACGTTTCGCCTGTCTGGGGTCCCGTCATTTTTAGAAGCAGCACGTGACATGGGAATAAAAGCCATTGTGGGGGCAGAAGTCAGTGTGGAAAATTTAGGAAATTTAGTGCTTTTGGTGCCGGAAACTTCCTCTTATGTTGATTTGACTCGCCTGCTTACCGAATCCTTGCTATCTTCTCCCAGACGTCATCCGGTAGTGCGCTGGGAAACCCTGGAGCGTTACGGTCGTCGACTGATTGCGCTAACGGGTGATCGTGGGGGCATGTTACTTCGGCTTTGGCTCAGTGGGCGCCGCACGGAAATACCCGAGGTTATTAACCGTTTGAAACAGATCTTCGGTGTCCACAATTTATTTATCGAATTAACGGTTAACTATTTACCAGGGGACCGTTTGCTGTTTCAGTTTTTGAATGAAGTGGCCCAAAGCCAGACACTGCGGGTAGTGGCTACCAGTGCTGCACATTATGCACGCAAGCAAGATTTCGGATTGTTTGATTTGATGACCTGCATTCGTACAGGACAGCGTATTGAAGAAACCAGCCCGGAACGATATTTAAATGCGGAAAATTATCTTAAGCCGTGGGCAGAAATGAAAAACGCTTTGCGCTCTTGGCCGGATGCCATTAGAAATACCGAGGAATTGGCAGAGCGGCTACAAACACCGGATATCTTACGCAAACCGCACTATCCTCGATTTCCTGATGTGCCTGCGACCACGTCGGCTCCCCGTTTTTTAGCACATTTAGTACAGCACGGAGCGAAGTTGCGGTATAGGGCACGGACTGCAGAGATTCAGCCACGGATACACCATGAATTGGCAATCATTCAAGACATGGGATTTACCGACTACTTTTTAGTCGTGTGGGATGTAGCACGGTTTGCTCGGTCTCGAGGTATTCGATTCGCTGGACGGGGGTCGGCTGCAGATTCTGTGGTGGCTTATTGTCTGTATATTACCGATGTCGATGCTTATGGTCGACAACTGTTATTTGAACGGTTTATGAGCCGTGAACGACAGGAAACACCGGATATTGACATTGATTTTGATGCACTCCGGCGCGATGAAGTGGCAGATTATGTACGCAACAAATATGGAGCAGATCGTGTAGCCCAAGTGGCTACTTATCAAACTTTTCGGGCACGGTCGGCGGTCAGGGAAATCGGCAAAGCTTTAGCATTCCCCAACTCTGAATTGGATGCTTTGGCCAAATCTCTACCGGAACGCTCTATTGATGATATGGTGGAACATTGGGAAGAAATTCCTGAATTGCGCCAGTACCCCGACAGTGAACGATTGAAGTTGATGTTGAATTGGGCGCGACACATCATCGGGTTGCCACGACATGTGGGAACCCATTTAGGAGGATTGGTGTTAAGCCGAGACTCGTTAGATCAGGTCAGCCCTCGCGAATGGTCCGAAAAAGGGGTGCAAATTATTCAATTTGATAAACGGGATATTGAGTTGGTGGGTCTTCTGAAACTGGATCTGCTGTCATTGCGAACGTTTACTGCCGTCAATATGGCAGTAAACGCCTTGGCGGAAACCGATCCGGCATTCTCCTATGACACTTTGCCCCATCAAGACGGGGAGACCTTTCAACGGCTGGATCGGGGTGAAGCCATTGGCGTATTTCAACTGGAAAGCCCCGCACAAAGATCCCTAGCGCAAAGGCTGCACCCAGATCGCTGGGAAGATATTGTGGCCAGTTTAGCGCTGATCCGCCCCGGACCAATTAAAGGAAATATGGTGGACCCGTTTATTGCCCGTCGACAAGGTAAAGAACCAGTCACCTACCTGCATCCTGATTTAAAACCTATATTGTCTAAAACCTACGGCGTGGTGCTGTTTCAGGAGCAGGTAATTGCTATCGCCAGTACTTTAGCGGGATTTACTCCCGGCGAAGCCGATGCCCTAAGACGCATTATGACGCACGAACGATCGCATGACGCGATGGAAGAATTGGGGGTGCAATTTAGGAAAAAGGCGGTAGGTCGTGGTGTGGAAGCCCAAGTGGCCGAAACTGTCTTTCAACAAATAGTGGGTTATGCCAGTTATGGATTTAATGAAGCACATGCTGCTGCATTTGCTGAAACTGCATACCGTACCGCTTACTTGCTGGAGCACCATCCCCGGGAGTACTTCTTGGGGTTGTTGAATGCGGAACCGTTAGGATATTATCCGATTGACGTACTGTTGGTGGAAGCGCGGCAGCGTGGTATTGAAATTCGGCCAATGGACATCAATCGCAGTCAGGTCGATGTCACGATGGAAGATCCGCATGCCTTGCGGATAGGATTGCGATTTTTGCGGCACTTGGGGGATCAGATAGCAAACGCCTTGGTTGTTCAACGACCTCTCGATGGCTGGGAACATCCTAGCCAGATCGCGGAGCGGATTAAAATAGGGCGCGAACAATTGCAAGCTTTGGTGCAAGTCGGGGCCTTTGATGCAATCACACCTGATCGGGACGGTTTGCTTCGGGATTTGGCTGGAAATAATCGTCTGGGGTTGACCAGTTACCATCCATGGCATCAATGGACGTTTATGGAACAAGTGGCATGGGATTATAAAACCTGTGGCTTCGGACAACGCCAGCAGGGGATGGGTCCATGGCGTCTGCAATTGGATCAAGCTGGGTATTTGCCGATCCAAGATGTAAAAAACGTGCATTCCGGCCATGTGGCTCGTACCGTTGGACACTTAATTCGCCCTCACCGCCCTCCAACCCGTAGTGGACGACTAGTGGTGTTCTTTTCGCTGCTGGATGAAACGGGCGTGTTGGAAGCACGATTGTCGACGGCGGGATACCAAAAATATGGCCATTTGTTATTTGGCAGAGTGTATCCAATACTAGCCGTCAGTGGTCGCGTTGAACCACAAGGAATGGATATTCAATCTATTCGTCCATGGGTACCCAAAAAGGGCGATTAAAAGGGAAAGAAGGATTTTGACAAAAAAGAGCGAATTTATCGACTGTTTCTGGTAAACCATTCCATTTTAACGGTAGGAAACTATTACGGTGGGGGAAAGGAACCCATATGCGCTAACTTAGACAGAAAATTTTTCCAACGTAAAGGAAATTGGATGGGAGATAGCGAAGTCATCATGGTACTGATCTTGAATGATGAGGTGACCGGTGATGATAAAATCTCGCTCTCGAACCCCGAAAACGGATGCCCTACTGGAACACCAATGGCAGATCTTGCTCCCCTTCTTACCCCGAGGGTGGCAAGATGCCGCGTGGACCATGCAGGCGATGATCCGTCGGCGGGCGATTACATCGAACCGGTTGCGCCATGCGGAGGCATGGCTGGGGCATCTATTGGACGCTGGTTTGTCGAGCGCGGGATCGGTACGACCCTCACCGGCCCTCTTCGCGTCGTGGTGACCGAGAGTACGACGATTCAAGAGCCCGGGAGTCCCGGCACAACCTGGCGGATGCATGCACAATGGAATCTCGCGCAAGGACGCTAGGAAGGGATTGAATTGACGGGCACGCATGGCGCCGAATCCTTGATGCGGTTGCCCTTGCGACGGAATGATGTCGTCTTGGGGGATCGTAATGATGCCAAACCTCAAGCCCTCGCCTGGATTGTCGCGCAAGGGGCCCACGTGATTGCGCGATTCGGGTGGAACGCCTTACGGTGGGAAACGCTCGACGGGACACCATGGAATGTACTGGAAGCTGTGCGCACGCTGCCCGACGCTACCCCGGGGCAATGGGTCGTCCCGATGCGACCGACTACTGATGGACCCGCCCTTACGACTACGCGTCGTGGCGGCTGCCACGTTGGAAGCGGCAGATTACGTGTTGATCTTAACGACCTTGCCGGACACGGTCGCGTCCGCGACCGAGATCCTTGAGCTCTACCGCCTCCGATGGCAAATCGAGTGTGCGTTCAAACGGTGCAAGAGTCTCCTGCATTGTGACCCGTTACGGGCGTTTGATCCGGATCTCGCCCAGACATATCTGTTAGCTAAAGTCCTGGGTGCACTCCTCATCGATGCGATCCGGAATCCTGACCGGTCTTTTTCCCCCTACGGATTTCCCCTCAAGACCGACACGCAGCGCCGTTTGGCGCTATACCCAAATGGTGTGGAATGACCTCTGTCGGATCGTCCAAGGATTCTTCGACTTGCGGGACTAGAGTAGCCCAGGACAGCACGGGAAACGTCATCTGCAGGAACGATCTCGAAAACGGCGTCTTCAGTGCGATGTCGTGTCATAAGTTAGCGCATATGGGAAAGGAACCGCTGGCGCTGCCTAGAAATGCATCGCATGGTATTTCTGATGCGCACTATAGCGTGGTTTGTTGTGTGTCTGTTTTCGCTTGGGACTCATAACGCCATATGGGTATTTGGCACCTGGGCCCTCTATGTTATCGTAGCGTTTTTATTAGTGCAGCTGACACTCATCAAACTGTCCCTCGTGAATCCGTTACTAATATCCTTCGATATTCTGCTGACTTCGTATGCTGTCTATCGTACCGGAGGATTGGCGAGCCCGCTTTAATCTCTTATATGGGATCGAAGTCCTAATTCTCACAGCTTATGGGGCACTCCGATGGTCTTTCATGGGCTCTCTGGTGATTGTGATCTCTTACGGTTTGGTAACCAATTTCTGGGGTGATAAAACATTTTGGTGGCGCGCCGCTACCATAGGCCTTTATATTATATTGGCGGGGCTTTTAGGCACGGCATTTCGCCGTACCAGAGCCCATGCCCGCGAGAGCCAACGCCGTTTGGAACAAATTACCGCGTTAAAATCGCTGCAAGAGTTCGTTGTCGGAGACGAAACGTTTGATGTGGTCATTTGCTACACTATTATATTACAGAACGCCATCGGACTCGTTGGGACCAAATTGGGTTACTGGTGGAACTGAGTGTTCAGGGCATACTAACCCCGCTTGCGAGTATTGGGATGAATGTTGATGCATTTCGGGCGCAAAACAATGTCTACGAAAACAGCATAGAAGCTTGGGATTAAGACATGGTGCCGTCGGGATACATTTATTGAAAGATGTGGATCCAGAGGTCGCCGACCACGGATTAGCGACGTGTGGGGAGATCAAGTCGCTGTTGTGGCTTTAACCGATATGCATCATCTTGTGGGGGTGTTAGGACCCCCAGAAAAATAACTTACTGATTTTGCGGTTGTGGTGCGATGACATAATTCCACTCGCCGTGAAAGTTCCCGGGCACCCAATTGAGATGGGCAAACACGTTGGGGTCGACGGGCTGGCCCGTCGGGTAGGCGGTCGTATCCAGTGCTGCTGGGACCGTTAATCCCTTCGTCGTTCGCGTATTCCCAATACATTGCACCAACGTTTCAATCGTGCGTAAAACCCGACCGCGCCCATTCATGCTAATCACCGAGAATAGGCGATGTTCAATTTTTAATGT
>JAJZZP010000033.1 GCA_021797515.1 Bacillota bacterium
TCACCTTGGAGCCCGCCTCGCAGTAACCCGAGCCACCGGCTTGCGCCCAGTCTCTGCCTAGACGCGCATCCGGCCGATCTCCCTAGGCTAGCTTTGCTATGACCCCCACCATAGTAAAGGCTGTCCTCAATTTTCGGAACAGGGGCGTGAACCAGGCCGCAAACGCGGCCGGAGCGCGCAGGGCTTCCACGGTCCCAGAAAATGTTAGCCGGGCCTGCTGCAAATAGGCGAGGAACTTGCCCCGAAACGCATCGGCCGTTTAGGTGAAATGCGACTGGCCTTTTTGCGGAGATGATGCTGGCGTTTTTGAAGAAATCACCGTTAATAGTGTAAGATTGTTCACCATTTGATGCCTCGCAGGGTCACACCGTGAACCCGTCAAGGCCGCGCAGCGTTCATTTAGCCTTGACGGGTGGGGCCGGATTCCCACGCTCTGTTCTGGCCCAGCAATCCCTTGCTGGGCCTGCCTCGCGCCGAGCGTAGGGGTGCAGGGGACTAGTCCCCTGCATTTCTCCTCTTTTCTCCTAACGGAAGGACCTGCCCACTTTACCTGACGACACAATAGCGGGGTATTCCCAGTAATGCCAACAGCGTTAGCCGATCACAGGGACTTAGATGGCAGCCATTTTAGCTAAACCCATGCCAAAATGAATTAGCGCCAACAACCAAGATATTTCCCTTCGAACGGATAATCCAGTCCCATCCGAGAGCGTCCAAGAACCGGAAAAAATGGGTCGTGGTAAATCCGCGGTCCGCCAAGAGAATGGGACGACACGTTGCGGGAAGGCACCGCGCCACGCGCTCGCACAAGGTACGCTCGTACTCTCGCATAGGATCCGTCAGGTTCTCTTTGGCCACCGTCATCCAGGCAATCGGGATCGCGCGCCCATGGGCGCGCACAGTAACGCTGAGAATTTGGAACCGGCCATCCTTGGTCTTCGGATCCGTCCAATCCAACGTGAGATACACGCTCGCGGCGGACCCAATGACCGTCGCCATCAGGTCGCCAACGGCGACCTCCCTATCCATACCGGGGTTGGCGGCCAGGAAGCGGTCGACCCGCTTAATCGCATGCTTGGCGGTGGTGGTGCGGGCCATGGCGAGACGGTGGCCGATAGACGCAATGCCGAGAATCGGATGGCTCATCAGCGGCCAGGCCAGAGCCGCCAACGTGTTCCGTTGAGATTTGCGCAAGGCTCCGTGGGTCGCAAAGTATTCTGTGATAGACGCTAACTTGAACAGGATGATCCTCCTCGAAGGGGTTTGTTGCTCCTCACTACTTCGACAGAGCGACCATCAATTCCTTTGCGAGAATATTCCGTCTATTTATCAAACAAAGCTGGGGATGGGTCAGGGATTGGGCAGTGGTTTGGAATAAATCATCCAGGGCTTTGATGGCGCCCGGATCCAGTGGCTGATAGATCTTGTGAGAAACTTCCCGGTATGACTGGGCATGAATGTGACGCGCAGCCTCGGCCAATGTATTGAACGCGGGTAGCTCAAAATTTTGTTGGATCAGTGTTTCAATGGCGACATTGACCAAGTCGGCTGGCTCGTCTTTCACTAACGCCACCTCAGTCATGGCATAGACCGTGATTTGTCGGGCTTCCCCATCAAAAAATCGTATACCCAGGTAATCGCGACTCAATGCCCGATCGCGCTTATGTGTACCGGATTCGTGGTATTTGTTCCAGGCGTCCGAAGACCGTAAAGGAACTCCCGCAGACTGGGCAATATGATTCGTGATGGCCTCCGGAATCTCGGTCAGGGGCACGAAATACCCCAACCGTTGGGATATTTTCAGCAGGACCAATAGACCCAGGTGGCCCACATCGCCTCGCGTGTTCTGTTCCGCGCAGATCAGTTCGTCGGGAGTAGGCGTATAGATTTCGTTTAACTCTTTTTGTAGGTAGCGACTTTTCAGTCTCGGACAAGCCGTTTCTTGAACACTGGGCAACCCTTTCACCCTCATTTGACGGAGTTTTTAGCGAAAACCCGTACTTTAAGGCGACATTATGTCCTATTTATCGCACAGGAAAAGCTCGGAGATTGATATGATGGAGTGGTGTCAGCAAACGCTACCTCCACTTACGGACTCGGGTCCATGGTGTCGAGAACACTGGTGATGAGTTTGTCGTAACTCTTTTCGACGTCCCATGGCGCTCGGAAAAATCCCGCCTCCTCAAGAGACACAAAACCATGAAGGAGGCTTCTTAACCCGCGAATCCGATGAAACGCCTCTTCCTCACTGTAGTGGTAGGGTTCCACCACCTTGAGCAGGATCTGTACAATCCTGTTTTCTGCTTCGGCGATCGCGCCGTGCTGCATTTCCGGGGACTTTAAGATGGCCTTGTATAGCTCCGGATAGGTGCGGGCAAACGTTCGATATTCCCGAGCAATCGCTCGGATCGCGTCCGCATGGGATTTGCCAATGGCCGCACGGGCAATCTGCGTGCCCAGTCGCTGCATACCCAGCGCAGCCAGTCCCGCATACAGGTCGGACAGCCCCTGGACATGATTGTACAGCGACGGAGTTTTCACCCCCAAGCGTGCGGCCAGGTGATTTAACGTCATGTGGTCGAGCGTGACCTCTTCGGCCAGCAGCGCGGCGGTATTCACAATGATGGTTCGATCGAGTCGATGGGACGATGTCATCGATTTCTCCTCTCGGGCGGTGCGCCATCCTCGTTTCTCTTGACGGTTCACAGCATGAAAATTTTGCGCGGGACGGCGTGTTTAGTATTGGCAGAGAAAGCGTTCCACGGCATCATTACGCTGTAGAGGCTGACCGTGGGCCGGGCACAACCATTCAAACTCCAGGTTTTTCAACAACGCGATAGACTGGAGGACTTTTTCGGAATTCCACGTCAAGTAGGCAGGGAACAACCGTAAGTTTCCCTGTTTGATAGCAAAGAGGTCCCCGATGAACAGAACGTGGCGATAAAGAAAGATGACATGTCCCGGCGTATGGCCAGATGCCGGGATGACCCGAATGTCCCCAAACTGTTGATTTGGGGAATAAACACCGCTGACATAGGGTGGATTGATTCGGACAATGCTTTGGATGATCCGTTTGATGCCGGGACGAAGCTTGTCCCCGACAATAAAGGGCATATCCTCTTGCGAGGCCCACATCCGCGCTCCCGTCTTTTCTTGCAGCAATCGGGCGTTTCCGATGTGATCCACATCGTGGTGGGTAAGCAGAATGTGGGCGATCGAATCGACCCCCAAAGACCGCAACTCCGCCCAAATGGCGTCGAATTCTCCCGGGTTCCCGGTGTCGATTAACACGTTTTCGTCCGCCTGGACCAAGAATACGTGACTCCCTGCACTGCTCTGCAACATGGTGACGCCCTCCGTGATGGTCATGCCTCGTGCTCCTTTGCTTCCTTATTTGAAGGCCAGGGCCATCCCTGTGCCGATCATCAACACCACGAACACCGGTCTCAAGACTTTTTCCCGCCCGGCGGGCGGGATCCATTGGAGCATAACGGGCCCGAGGAAGGCCCCGAGCAGGGTTCCGGGAAGAAATAGGCCCACTAGGGACCAGTGAATCGTTCCGAGATGGAGATGCATGAGAAATCCGGTGATGGCCACTCCTAACACCACGAACACCGAGGTGCCGGCAATCTCCCGCACATCGCAGTTCAGGACGGATAATCCGCCCACGATGGCGGGACTACCACTAATGCCGATAAGTCCAGATAAGACCCCGCCAAACACACTGTACGCCTCCGCCTGGATGAAGCGCCAAGGGGTGCTAGGGCTGGCTGACGCGTGAGGTGCGACGTAGGATCGCCGATGATTCCGCCGGAGTATTTGTGCCAGCATTTGAATGCTTATCCCGACGATAGCTAGGCCGGCGATTTTATCGTATACGCTTTCGGGTAACACACCGGAACAGGCTGAACCGATGACGGCCCCCAGCACACCACCGCCCAACAGACAGAAGCCGAGTCGGATATTGGCGTTCCCCGCTTTCCAATGACTAAAGGCCCCCATCGCGGTAGTCGGGATCATGGTCGCCAGAGACGTCGAGGCCGCGATCACCGGGGGAATATGGAACACCACGTTCAGGATCCCGACATACACCGCGCCGCCGCCACCGCCCAGCGTAATGATCAACAACCCAATCAGAAACCCAACAACGGGTAACGCGATGAGGGGAAACATTCTGCACCTCCTTGGGGGTGGCGTCTATCGCAAGCTTTGACAATTCCGCAGGCATTTGCGCGACATTTCGAAGCAGCAAACTAACACGAATCAACTTTAAACTAACACTATTAGTTTGTCAACGACAAATGGGCATGTACCCGTGTCCTAAACATCGCTCGGCATGTGTTCCTCTGTCCTAGATAGGCCCATTATAAATTTTATTTATTTATCTTATGACCCGAAATTCAAGGTATCAAACAACCGATAGTCACTACGGTCTCGTCGGCCAAAGACCCTCATTATTTTCCGCATAGCGGCACCGCCTTGGCGGTGCGCTTGCTCGCAGACCGGGTGAACTGGTTGTCCGTTGTGGACACCTTGTTCCCCTGGGATCGGGCTCGGTCCCGCATTGCCCAGAGTGTCCTGCTACTCATGCTCGTCATCAACGTGCTGACCCACCGGAATCCCCTCTATGGGGTGGAATCCTGGGCGGCAACGTTGCCCCTCCCCTTGCCGTGGGGCGAGAACATCCCGGCCTCACAATTCAATGATGACGCCCTAGTCTAGGGCGAGTCTTGGAAGACGTCGCCGATCACGGCTTGCAACTCTTAGCCACGCTGGGGATGCGTATGCAAGGCATCCATCCTACGCTCTCGGATTGGTTGCACTCGGATACGACCGCCTATGCCCTGATGGGCGACTATCCCTCGGCCACCAACGGGGCCTACGGCCCCGGTACAACTCACGTGGGGGCATTCCAAAGACCATCGACCCGACCTCAAACAAATCATGGCGGGCGTGACGATGGACGCCGAAGGGTGCATCCTCGCCGGGACGATGCTCTCGGGGAACGATTATCGGCCCGATTCAATCTCTGCGACGAGTTAAAAGTCCGCGCATGGGCCCAAACCACGGAATCGTGGGACGACCTAGGGCACCTGGCCCAAGTGCCGACCCCAAAGTCGGCCACCTATCAGGCGCAAACCTTTGACGTGACCTTCTATGATGAGCCCGCCCGCGCCTTTGTGTATCATTCGCG
>JAJZZP010000126.1 GCA_021797515.1 Bacillota bacterium
CACGCCGCCAGCGTTCGTCCTGAGCCAGGATCAAACTCTCCATGACTCCACTGCTGACTCTGGTCTTCCTGTACTTCCCTTTTGCGTGACTGACGATATAGTTTTCAAGGACCGGGTCGCAAGATTTAATGATATCACGCACGCTCCGAAAATTCAAGGCCTGCGTTTCTCATAATCTTTCAGGTAATACTGCATCAACGCAGCGTGCAGATAATATCACGGACGAATTATTTGTGCAAGGACTTTTTTACGTCTTCTCTTTTCCGTTACAGAAAACTTGCCTAAACTTACTCAGACTCGTTTTCCACTTATTGTTCGCTCTCCGCTTTCGGAACCACGGTTTTTTCCTCAAGCTGGAGTCTGGCCGTTAACGGTGACGAGTGTCTGTAAAAGCCCACCCGCTTCACAACCGGCACCAGGGATTGCTCCCGTGATTTGGGCGTTGCGCTGATCCAAGATCTTTTTAATGGCCTCTTTGGTCATCCACGGTTTGATCTCGGGATCGGTGCTCCGCTTTAAAATCACCTTCGCTGCATTGCCATCTGCCGTATCGACCGTGCCACAATGCAAGCACCTGAAATGATCTCCTGCGCGGTTTTCTTTTGCCGTGAACCCGCAGTGAGAGCACTCCTGACTCGTATACGCTGATGCAACCGCTTCTAGGCGAGAACCTCTCGCCTCTGTCTTACAAGATGCCCGTTCATTCAATACACTACGCATCCACAGGGATACTTTGCGCGACATTTTCTTCCCTTGGGCTTTGCCACGCATAGGACTTAAATTTTCTACAATGACACGTTGTTACTGATTTTTACCCTATTGCTAGTGTCTCCCGACACCTTATGTTATAGTCGAGTACATAGTGGATATCGACTATTGTAAAGGAGCCCTTTTGATGATGGTTCACTGCCAGCCGCGCTGAGGTTCAGGAATTTTGCCGCCCTAGGCTTAGATGAATCATGTCAAGGAGGATAACTTATGTCTTGGATATCCGCACACGATATTAGTATTTCCGTTGGCGACCGCATACTGGTATCAGGAGCCACGTTCACCATAAACCCCGGAGATCGTGTTGGTATCGTCGGACCGAACGGTATAGGTAAGACTTCCCTGTTGCGTCTTTTGTCCCGAGAATTAGATCCTCACCGAGGGCACTTAGAATTTTTTGGCGACCACCAAGTAGCACGCTTGGAGCAATGGCAAAACACCCCTGCCAATTCGCTTTGGGATGCGGCCTACCAAGCCAATCGCCGACTAATCCAACTATCGCAACGCATCTCCCAACTTGAATCACAAATGAGCCAACCAGACGCTGGCCCGGATACTTTGGCCCAGTGGGTCAATGAGTGGGGCGAACTAGTAGAAAGTTTTACAGACCTTGGCGGTTATGAATGGGATGCCATTGTGAAAAGTGGTTTGCGGGGCATTGGATTTAATCCTGATCGTTGGGATGATGCCCCAAGGGCTCTTTCCGGAGGGGAAGCCCACCGCTTGGCGCTGTTGCAAATCATTCTTTCCGGATCGGATATCTGGTTACTCGACGAGCCTACCAATCATTTAGACATTATCACCATTGAATGGGTCGAACAGCAACTTAGACAATTTTCCGGTGCTGCTCTAATCGTATCCCATGACCGTGCTTTTTTAGACCACGTGTGCACCCGGATTATGAGTTGGGAAGACGGTTTTTTTTGGATCGTTTCCGGTTCCTATGCCCAATACTTGAATTTGCGGCGGGAGCGACTATCCCAAGAAGCCCTCAAATACCAGCGGTATCTTGAAGAACAATCCCGCCTTCAAGACTATATCAACAAATGGCGAGCGGGAACCCGGGCGCGTCAGGCCCAAAGTCGAGCTAAGGCTTTAAACAAGCTCAATCAATCTATCCCTACCCAGATCATATCACATCGAGCTCCCAGTCTTGCACTATCTCAAGAAGCCAACGTACGTGGCGGCTCTTTGCCAGCCATAACCCTGAACCAACTAACGTTGAGCCAGGGGAGTCGCACTTGGTCTCCTCTGTCGCTAAAAATACCCTACGGAGCTAGGGTGGCTTTGGTAGGTCCTAATGGTGCTGGAAAAACCACCTTGCTACGGGGATTAATGGCGTCGCCGACTATCCCACAAGTCAAGTGGCGCGACGACATCACTGTGGGCTATCTTCCCCAATCAGCGGTTGCCATGCTTCCCGACGACATGACCGGAATAGAATATGCATACCAAATGGGAATGGATCGCGAGGAAATTTATTATGTGGGGGCCCAGTTTGGTTTGCCCCACGCGCTATGGGAAACCCTTCTCCAAGGGTGGTCAGGAGGTGAGCGAAGCCGGCTCAAGCTCATTGAAACGCTCATGGCCCCATCCCAATGCTTGCTATTAGACGAGCCCACAAACCACCTCGATATTCCCATGCGTGAAGCTTTGGAGCATCTCTTAATTGAATATCCCGGAACCCTCATCATCGCATCGCATGATCGGGCGTTGCTGGCCAATGTATCCACCCATACCTGGTGGGCCACCGGGACTAGTTACGTTTTTGAATCGCTCCCGTTTCGCGAAGGACGCACTCAGATGTTGAACACATCGTCCGCGCATTCCCCTTCTTTGGTGCGAAAGCGCCAAGAAGGAGTCAAGCGGGCTAGCCCTTAGGGCTAGTTATGCTAAAACGTAAAATAAGACCATAGGGCCGGAGCGGTCCGAATCGACGCCCGGGGGAGATCGGCATAAGACGCACGAGGCCAAATGGCGCGGTGCAGCGGTCGGAGAACCAGGAACTTCTGACGGTGACCTCAGAAACCACCATCGCAACCCATCCGGATCCGATGGTGGGAGACTTCATAAAAACAACCCGAGCGTGCCCATCATCACGGCAGGCACGCTCGTCGGGTTTAATATTTTTCGGCAACCGCCTTCATTTGCATAAACAACAGCAGATAGTCAGGGCTTCCGGTTTTGGAATCCGTGCCGGACATGTTAAATCCTCCAAATGGGTGTGCGCCCACCACCGCACCGGTGCACTTGCGATTAATATAGAGATTGCCCACTTCAAATTCCTCCATTGCTTGTTCAATCCGATCGCGCCGTCGCGAATACACGGCACCCGTCAAGCCATACTCGGTGTCGTTCACGATGTCCAATCCCTGCGCAAAATCACGCGCCCTAATGAAGGACAAAACCGGACCAAAGATTTCTTCTTGCTCAATTTTGCTGCCCGGGACGACATCGGAAAAAATGGTGGGTTGGATGAAGTAACCGGGAGTACTGCCCAATTCCCCGCCCGTTTCCAACTTGGCATGGGTTTTGCCCCACTCGATATAGCCCATAATTTTTTTCTGGGCCTTGTCGTCAATCACCGGCCCGATATTCGTCTCCATAGCGGCTGGATCCCCCATCACGAGTGCTTTGGTCCGCGCGATGGCCCGTTCTAAGACGGCGTCGTAGACTGCATCGACCACCACCGCCCGCGAACAGGCCGAGCATTTTTGTCCTTGAAACCCAAAAGCCGACGTCACAATGCCATCGGCCGCCGCGTCGAGATCGGCGGTTTCATCGACTAAGATGGCATCTTTGCCGCCCATTTCCGCCACCACACGCTTTACCCATCGCTGCTGGGGTCCGGAATCGGCAGCGAATTGATTAATCCGCAGGCCGACGGCCCGGGATCCCGTAAAACTCACAAATCGCGTCAAGGGATGCGTGACCATATGGTCTCCAATGACGCCCCCATCACCCGGTACAAAATTCAGCACTCCTGGGGGCAATCCCGCCTCTTCCATAATCGCGGCAAATTGGGCACCGATCACCGCCGTAGGCGACGCCGGCTTCACAATCACCGCATTGCCGGCCACAATGGCCGCCGATGTCATGCCGGTCAGAATGGCCAACGGAAAGTTCCATGGCGGAATAATAGCTCCCACGCCCAACGGCACATAAAACGCCGTGTCTTCCTCCCCCGGCAATGGCGTCAACTCCACGCCGCGGGACAATCGCTCCATTTGACGCCCATAGTATTCTAAGAAATCTATTGCTTCCGCGACATCGGCGTCCGCCTCACCCCAGGACTTGCCCGCCTCATAGACTTCCCAGGCGGATAACACAAATTTCTTGCGACGCATGATGGCCGCCGCCTTATAGAGATAACGAGCACGCTGAGTCCCCGGGACCCTTTTCCACTCGTCCCAAGCCTGCCATCCCGCCGCTAACGCCTGATCAATTCGTGCGCCATCAGCCACAGAGACACGGCCGACAATCTGGTCAGGATGGGCCGGGTTGAATGACACCATCTTTTCCTCCGTGTCTATTCGTTGTCCGCCAATAATCAGAGGATAGGGCCGTCCCCACTCCGATTTGATCTGGACCAGTGCCCTATGCATGGCTTCTTGATTCTCCGGTTGAGAAAAATTCGTTAATGGTTCGCTACGATATGTTTCAATAGCCATCGTTATGTGTGTCCTCCCTAGCCGTACCCTAGATTAGAATTGCCCGGGTCTGCGGGTTTCATCCGGTATCTTCCTCAGACGCCTCACGAAAACGTTGCAGGATTTCAGGCGCATAGCGGTCTAACCGTTTGGCCCGCCCATCCACTACAAAAGCATGTGCTGTGGATCCTACAATAGCGTATTTATCCGGATCTTGAGGCGATGCAATCTGGTAACGAAAAGTACATCGTGTAGCCGATATGTCCGTCACGTGTGCGATCACCCTGATATCGTCGCCTAATTGCAATGCATAGGTAAACTCGGCCTCGGCCTTTTTTACCAAAAGTTCCAAGTTCACGCTGCGTAATACCGTATAATAGTCCAATTGATGCTGACGAAGCCATGCGATGCGGGTTTCACTAAACCAATCGAACACACGAGCATGGTAAATAATGCCGGCTGCATCCACTTCAGACCAACGTACCACCGAGTGCCAGGTAGCCAAGATAGTGATCCCTCCTTTGTTGCAACAATCATCATACTCATCTTTAAAAATCTTAACAAAAAAACCGTCGCATGCGACGGTTAAATGGTAGCCCCAAGCGGATTCGAACCGCTGTTTCCGGAATGAGGGTCCGGCGTCCTGGGCCTCTAGACTATGGGGCCGAATTGTTATTTTGGCTGGGGGACCAGGATTCGAACCTGGGCGAGATGATCCAGAGTCATCTATGCTACCGCTACATCATCCCCCAACAGCATTGCTTATTATAACGGCGAGAGCCATTATATGCAATATTTGTCCCCCGACGATATTTTCCGGATAACGTGGTAAGCTGTTGTTTAAGAAAAACTTGAGCAGGCTGTGCCAACAACATAGACTATTATATAAGGGAAAGGAGTTATTGTCATGACAAAAACAACACGCTCGTGGTATGGCCATGATTACGGTCTATCATTTCGGATGTTTATCACCATGCTACTACTGGCCGCGCTGTATTTGGGGTTTGTCGCAGTATTGGTGGCATTGAACGTAGCACTGCCATTGCTGATAGTGATTATCGGAGTCCTCGTCGTCAGCCAGTACTTTTTCTCCGACCAACTCGTGCTCCTGAGTACCGGCGCTCGTAAAGTCACCCCGCAGCAAGCTCCCGAACTGCATAAGACTATCGAACGATTAGCGCAAATGGCGGATGTACCCAAACCCGGGATTGCTATTATGCCTACGCGAATGCCCAATGCGTTTACCACCGGCCGCAGTCCGAAAACCGCTGTGATTACCGTCACTCAAGGCCTATTGGACCACCTTGATGGGCCCGAATTGGAAGCGGTGCTGGCCCACGAACTGACTCATATCAAAAATCGTGATGTAGCGGTGATTACCATCGCTAGTTTCTTTGCGATGATTGCTTCATTTATCGTGCAACAATTTTTCTTCTTCGGTTTCGCAATGGAGGAGGACCGTGGCCGAGGGCGCGGCAACGGTGGTCAGGCAATTATGCTTATTTGGTTGGCCTCGATTATTGTCTGGGCCGTCAGCTATGTCCTCATCCGTACCCTCTCGCGTTATCGGGAATATGCCGCTGACCGTGGATCCGCAATTCTTACCGGCCATCCAGGATATTTAGCCAGTGCCTTGCAAAAAATCCATGCCAGCATGACCCGTTCTACTCAACGCGATTTACGCAAGGCCGAATCCTTCAACGCGTTTTTCATCTTTCCCGCCATACGGAAAAACAGCTTTATGGAAATGTTCTCTACCCACCCCAGTTTAGAGCATCGAATACGTTATCTCGAAAAGCTGCAGAGCGAAATTGACAATAAATAACAGGGGGGAAATTCATGGGGTTTTTCGATTCGCTGTTCGGCCGAACCAAAATTCCGTCAGGAAAAATGGATCAATTGTTTGCGCTTTCCACCGCGCTGTTAGATATTGAGACCCGGCTTTCCACTCCTTTCGGAAAAAAGGCTGGCATAGTACTTCGTACCGTCGATAATAGCGGTTACGAATCCATTGAAAAGGATGTCAATGACGCCCTGCATCTAGGCGGTAAAGACATTCCGGTGACAGCGCGTCACGTGGACGACTCCGAGGGATTTCGATGGATTTTATTTGAAGGCGGGGACGCAGACGATGTGATTAACGCATTGCATCTCACAGCCGACTTAGTGTCGCAAGCTGGCTATGGTGACAGTTTATTGGCTGCAATATTTGATTTTAAGAGTTGGTACCTCATTTACAGTTATCGGCGTGGAACATTTTACCCTTTCGTACCCAAACCAGCTCACAATCGAGACGATGCGCGGGAATTTCGGATTGCGGAAACCCTAAAACCATTTATGCCCGTAGAAAAGGACCCAGAGCGCCGATATGCACTATGGGACCCTCCGCTGTAGGGTTGTTACTGTGCTCACTACTCAAGGGGATGCTCAATAAAGAGCTGTTTGGCCTCGTTTAATGTCGTGTCGGATGCAGGTAAAATCAAATCGGATTCGGACAGTTGGTGATGCTCGAGTTGGGTACCCGAGCGCACCAACCGCACCACTTCATGGAAGGTTTGGTTGAACCGTGCCTCATCATCCTTTTCAATCGCTTTCATCAGTTCTTCATCCAGGATATTGATACGCTCTAAAGTTTCGCCATCCACTTCAAATTGCCCTTCCGACAAGATTCGGATAATCATGAGGACGAGTCCTCCTTTGCCACCTCGGCTTTAAGGCGAGCCAACTCGTCAGATACCCCTGTCTGCGCCTTAATACGATTCAACTCGTCGCGCACCGCGTCGCCTGTCGACTGCGGTCCTGATTCCAACGCCATCGTCCCAGAGAGTTCATCGATAGCCTGCGCACGTGCTTGAAGTGATTGCGTCTTATCTTGTGCCCGCTGAATAGCCATATTCACGTCTGCCATGTCTTCTCCCAATCCAGAAAATGCCTCGCCAATTTTGACTTGGGCCTGTGCCGCGGAATATTGCGCTTTAATGACTTCCTTTTGGGTTCGGAACGCTTCAACCTTAGTGGTCAATTTTTGCTGTAGATCGGTGAGACGCTGCTCTTCTCTAGCTAGGTCGGCAATTTGTGTTTTGAGACCATCCATTTGAGAAACCACCGACTGCTTGCTGTTCAACGCCTGTTGCGCAAGATCATCGCGTCCCGCTTTTACCGCATCGCGAGCGTCCTGATCATATTGCTGTGCGGATTGTTCTAGCCTATTTAACTGCAGTTCGATACGCTTCTTGGAGGTGACCACTTCGGCCACACCACGGCGAACGCCCTGAAGCTGTTCAACTTGCTTCTGGTAGGAATACTCCAGGGTCTCCCGTGGATCTTCCGCCTTGTCCAGGACATTATTGACTTTAGCCTTGAAAATCGTGGATACTCTCGAGATCAAGCCCATGGTAAATCCTCCTCCCATTTGCACTCAGTATATTCCCCGACGCAATACGTCGCAAGCACGCATATTGCCTTCGAAATAAAGCCGGCCATTTAGGGAATCCTAAATGGTATTCAAGGAGGTATCGTGATGGCGTCAGTTGCTTGCCAAGTCACTTCATGTCGATTCAACGGTCTCCAGCTATGCACGTTGGCCACTTTACAAATCGGCCCGGGTAGCGTAACCGTAGCCTCTCCAAATGTAGGAGTCATCGAGTCCAGCTACGACGGGCAACTCAGAGCGGGATATGCCGACGAATTTGCTGACTATACCGCTTATGCGAGTTCCCCTCCCACTCATACCTTGGATGGGGCCGTATGCTTTAGTTTTGCTCCTCTATAACGAGATCTCTCTGCAAAGTATGCAACGGTAGCGCTGCGTGTTGCACTGCTGCTCCAATAAATGATGCAAACAACGGATGTGGACGGTTAGGCCGCGATTGAAATTCAGGATGGAACTGCGTACCAATAAACCAGGGATGGCCTCGGAGTTCCATAATCTCCACCAGCCGGTGATCTGGAGACAATCCGGATGCAATAAGCCCCAATTGTTGGATGCGGTGCCGATAGGTATTATTAAATTCAAATCGATGCCGATGCCTTTCAAAAATCAATCCATCCTTATAGATTTCATGTGCCCGTGATCCCTCCTGCAACTGGCAGGGATAACTCCCCAGCCGCATCGTCCCCCCCATGTCAAGAACTCCCTGCTGCTCCGGCATCAGGTCGATGATCGGGTCCGGGGTGTTAGCGGCAAACTCCGTCGAATTGGCTTCAGGCAATCCCGCAACGTTGCGGGCAAATTCGATGACCGCAGCCTGCATTCCCATACAAATGCCAAAAAACGGGGTTTCGCTAACGCGTGCCCAGCTAATCGCCTCCACCTTGCCTTCAATGCCGCGATAGCCAAACCCTCCAGGTACTAAGAGTCCATCAATACCTTTGAGAATCGCGGCGGCGTGGCCGTCCTCCAAATCCTCAGAGTCAATCCAGCGAACATTGACATGAACCCCATGAGCAATGCCGCCATGAGTCAAGCCTTCGACAACGCTTAAATAAGCATCGTGAAGTGCCACATATTTACCCACAATCGCAATGGTAACCGAACCATTGAGGCTAGTGGCCCGATCCACCATTTTGGCCCAATCTTCCAAGTCCGCCTTTGGAGCCGGAAGATGCAACCGATCCACAACAATATCATCCAGCCCTTCCTGTTCCAGCATCAGTGGCAGTCGATAAATCGAATCGGCATCCACGTTTTGCACAACAGCTCGTCTATCCACGTCGCACATTAAAGCAATTTTATCGCGCAGTTCTCTCGATAACGACCTTTGGGTCCGGCACACAATAATATCCGGCTGAATGCCAATGGATCGCAACTCTTTGACGGAATGCTGGGTAGGCTTGGTCTTGGCCTCTCCAGCCACACTAAGAAAGGGCACTAGCGTCACATGAATATACATGACAGAATCGCGACCCACATCCGAACGCATTTGTCGGATAGCCTCAAGAAATGGCAAGCTTTCAATATCCCCTACGGTTCCCCCGATTTCCACAATGATCACATCGGCCCCACTAGATTCCGCAACCCGATGGATTCGCTCCTTAATTTCATTGGTAATATGGGGGATTACTTGAATAGTGCCGCCCAAAAAATCCCCACGGCGTTCTTTGCTAATCGTCGTCCAATAAATTCTCCCAGTAGTAACATTATTGGCTTGGCTTAAGTTCACATCCATAAACCGTTCATAATGGCCTAAATCCAGATCGGTTTCCGCTCCATCCTGAGTCACGAATACCTCGCCATGCTGCAGCGGGCTCATCGTTCCCGGGTCTACGTTAATGTATGGGTCTAGTTTTAACGCGGTAACCTTGACCCCTCGACTCTTCAGAATTCGTCCCAGGGATGCCGCTGTTATCCCCTTACCTAAAGAAGATACAACCCCACCCGTGATAAAAACGAAATTTGCCACGACTGCCAACGCCCCCTGCTACACAAGTACAAAGCTGTTAAAAAGGGTGAGGAGTCCGCAGGCTCTAGCCCTCGTCCTCCTCAAGTTCTTCTGTCTCCTCGTCGTCCCGATCCCGGTTGGTGGCAGCCATTCTCCCAGGCGACTTAGGCAGCCACTCCTTTAAACCCCATTGGGAGTTTCCGCGATACTGAAACCGCACATCAAGATTCAGATCCGTGTAAATCTTAGCGGCACGCCGGGGTTCTCGGTCCAATCCTAAAACCGCCAACGTTTCATCCAATAAATCATGGACGTCCATCGTTTGGCCGTGTTTTTTCAACACTTGATAAGCAGCATCATTAGACTGCATGGATCTCCCTCCACCCGCAATATATGGTCTCATGTCCTCATAATTTCAGAAGTGAACGAGAATAGCCGAGGTCTAGCTCGCGAGTATTATATCACCTCTCTCTAAAAAACTTGCTATTCTAGAATCGATTCTCAAATTTTTCCCTTTCCACGATTCGTCATACACCCCCTAATCTTTAGGCTATTGTTAGCAAAATGAGAATTTCGCCACAAAACCCTATTATTTCCTTGACGCGGTCTTTATATGCTTCTAGACTAAAATTATTAGCATATACGCCGAATCCCTAGCTAGCGCTAGGGTACGGGGGATCCTGGAACGCATTTTCAGGCAGGTGAATCTGGCGGTTTCTGTCAGTAGGGGGCTCCTTCTCCCCCGAGCCGCGGGCGTTGTCCCGACACTAACCTCGAAGGCAGTCCAAGAAGGAAGGATGTATTGACGGTTGAAACCATCATCTCATCGAAAGTGGGCGCCTTATGCGGCAACTGCGGCGGTTATGGCGGTCCCTCTCTTGTCGCCATCGGTTCAAGCCCAAACTGCCGTGAATTCGACGATCTCTTACGGATCTCGGGGAGTCGATGTTTATAAAGCGGAGACCTACCTTACCAACTTAGGATATTATCACGGTCGAACTGACGGAATATTTGGCCCCTTAGTATTGCAAGCGGTAAAAGAATTCCAGTCAGCGCACCAGTTGGTCCCTGACGGCGTCGTCGGGCCGTTGACCTGGGCTAAGTTAAATGCCATAATGTCAACTTCTCACGCAGAGGAGCCAGGGTCTACCGCTTCCTCTCCCACATTTGAGACCCCCTCCCCTATGCTTCAGCTGGGTAGTAGGGGTACCATGGTGGTGCAACTACAAATGTTGCTAAACCAACACGGGTTTCATTTGGCGACCGATGGAGATTTCGGCCCGCTAACTTATGCCGCAGTGCGTAGCTTCCAAGCGTCCCTTGGTTTGACAGTGGATGGAATTGCAGGGCCGTTGACCCTTGCGGCCCTACACCAAACGCTGGGCCAGGGAAACGCTTCTGCGAGCCCGGTCGCAGCCTCACCTGTCACCTTTCCGGAAGGGTACTTGCACGAAGGCGACACCGGCAACGCTGTCGCAACATTGCAGGCGGATCTTACTAAATTAGGCTACAATACTCACGGCATCGACGGCATATTTGGTCCTAATACCCTAAATGCGGTGGTTTCATTTCAAAGAGCCAACAACTTGCCGTCGTATGGTTTAGTGGGTTCAATAACCTGGGGAGCCCTTAATAGCGATCTGAGAGCGGGTGGCAGTCAGACTCAAATCAATCGGGGTAATGTTTCACCTACCGGTTCCGCCATAGCGGGATTGGCATTAAAATACCAAGGGTATCGATACGCTTACGGCGGAGCATCTCCCGTCGCGGGATTTGATTGCTCAGGATTTACCCAGTGGGTCTATAGTCAGTTTGGTCTGAACTTGCCACGCACATCGTATGCTCAGTGGGATGCAGGAACACACGTGGTGTATAGTGACCTAAGCCCCGGAGACCTGGTGTTTTTTACTATTGACGGTGTGTTTGCCGCACATGTTGGCATTTATTTGGGCAACGGGGAGTTTATTTCTTCGGCCACGCCATCTCAAGGGGTAATAGTCCAAAATCTGTCCGAAGCTTACTGGGCACAGTGCTACGATGGCGCGGTCCAGGCATTTGCTCCATAATCGAAACAGTGCCGGATGAAGAATTCCCAACCGGCAATCCTATAGGCTACCTTGAAGATGGGGGCAACACCGTGACACCTAGGGATATCGGACAATTATTAACTGTGGGATTTGATGGATTCGAAGCTCCTTCGTCTCTGCTAGGCGCCATCCGCCAAGGCCGAGTCGGAGGAGTTATCCTCTTTGCCCGAAATATCCATGACGCCTCTCAACTCCGACACCTCACTTCGTCATTGCAAGAAGCCGCTCAGCTAGGCAGCCACCCCCCACTTTTCATCTCCATTGATCAAGAAGGAGGCCCGGTACGCCGTCTTCGCGAGACGTTCGTCCCCTTGCCGAGCGCCATGGCAATGGCGGCCAGTGGCAATCAGAAAGCGGCCGCCCGACTGATTTATTTGTCCGCAATAGAAATGATGGGGCTGGGCATTAATCAAAACTACGCACCGGACCTCGACGTTAATAACAATCCGTTAAACCCGGTGATTGGGATCCGCTCTTTTGGCGAAGAGCCTGAATTCGTAGCGCGATGGGGCCGTATCTATCTTGAAGCCACGCAGGCAGCCGGAATGATTGCTACCGGCAAGCACTTCCCTGGGCATGGCGATACCGCCCAGGATTCCCATACTTCCCTTCCATTGGTGCCTCATGAACGTCCGCGTCTTGAGGCAGTGGAACTGCTGCCGTTTCGCATTGCGATCGCATCCGGACTACGGGCGATCATGACCGCGCACGTAGTGTTTCCTGCGTTCGATCCTGTCCCCTATCGCCCAGCGACAATTTCTCCGGCCATCTTAGGGGATTTAATAAGACAGGAACTCGGGTTTTCCGGGCTGGTCGTAACCGACTGCATGGAGATGGATGCTATTAAAAACAATGTAGGAACGGCTGAAGGAACTTTTTTGGCCATTGATGCCGGAGCTGATCAGGTCCTGGTTTCTCACACAGCGCAATTACAAGATGCAGCTTACGATCGGTTGACCCGTGGGGTCATCAATGGAGAACTATCGGCGACCCGTTTTAAAGAAGCCTTGCGTAGTGTCAGCGACACCAAATCCCAAATCCGTCCGACGCCGTTTACGGTGGACCGCGATGAAGCGCGGCACCTGGCCCAAACCATTTGGGAAGGAGCCGTCGCAGGAGTCGGTAACCTGGGTCGCCTGCCCCTTGCGGGTGACCTCACACTGGTCACCTTCTCGGGAGCGTGGCACACCCCAGCCGTGGACCATCCTGAAGCGGATGCGCCGCCGTTGGTCCGTTTATTACAAACCCACGTTCAACGCCACTTTGCCTTAGATAAGGATCCTAATGAAGATGCCATTCAAAAGGTTCATCAGGCGGCGCGCGGCATGTCGCTGGTTGTTGCCTTGGACCAGGCCATCCGTCACCCCCGCCAGTTGCGTCTTTTGGATCGTCCGTGGAATGATGGCTTGATCGTGGCCTTGGCATTAAGTTCTCCTTATGATTTGCGCCGCATTCCCGTCGGGAGTATTGGCCTCACGGCTTTTGATCCGAGCCCGGAAGCCCAAACGGCGTTGGTTAAAGCATTGCAAGGCAAGATTTCTCCGTCGGCTCAATGGCCCATCACTTTGGAGGTGAGAAACCGATGACATCAACGCAAATTCGTATTAAGAAGTCTCCCCGAAATAATAAGAAAGCGGCCCGCCGTATCAATCCGGAAGGCCTGGGCCGTCTCTTAATGATTGCCTTGGTCTTTGGGTTGCTAACCTTTTCCCGCGGCATTTATTGGTGGTTTGGATTCGGTTTCCTCGGCCTTATTTTGGTCACCTTATCCATGCGTTCCAGCCGTCGGCTAGTGCCTTGGATGGCTTCGATTGCCGAATTGATGTTAGCCTTTACCCACACCGGCATCATGCCCTTTGGGTGGGGAATGGCCAGTTTAGCGACAGCGTTCACGGTGTATTTGGTGATGTTGTTAGCCCCTCACCGCGAGACTGGTCGCGTAGCACCCGACGCAAGATCTTACCGACCGCCGACTTGGGTAGGGTATCCACCACTTCATAAAAGCGCGGAACTTTATACCCCGCCAAACGCTGCCGGCAAAAAGCGTTAAGGTCATCCAAATCCAACGGGGACCCGCTCCGGCTCACGATATACGCCTTGATGGTTTCGCCTCGGTACGCATCGGGAATCCCGACTACGGATGCCTCTAGGACCGCGGGGTATTGGTACAGTACTTCTTCGACTTCGCGGGGATACACATTAAAACCGGAGCAAATGATTACATCTTTTTTACGGTCCACAATACGAAAATACCCATCGGAGTCCATTACGGCTACGTCTCCGGTATGAAGCCATCCTTCTGCGGAAAGGGTGTCTTTAGTTTCCTCTGGTCGGCGCCAATACCCTTTCATCACCTGGGGACCCTTAACCCATAGCTCTCCGGCCCCACCTATAGGAACTTCCTTGCCCTCCTCGTCGACAACACGAGCTTCTGTGCCGGGATATGGCAATCCAATGCCCGGTTTTCGAGGGGCATTCCATAAAGGTTGGCAATGCGTTACCGGAGACGCTTCCGAAAGCCCATAGCCTTCCACCAATCTGCCCCCCGTCAATCGTTCAAATTCTTCTTGGACCTGTTGCGGCAATGGGGCAGAGCCACTAATACAGGTCCTAATAGAAGATAAGTCCAATTGCGTATGACGAGCATATTCAGCCAATGCCACATACATCGTCGGGGCTCCAGGAAATATTGTAGGATGGTGCGCTGCAACCAGTTCTGCTGCAGCTTGGGGAGTAAATCGCGGTAAAAGTAGCAGGCGCGCGCCAATCAGAATCCCTAAATTCATCCCCACTGTCATCCCATAGACATGAAACAACGGCAATCCTAAAAGCACCGTATCTTGACTGTTCGACAACAAATGGTACATCCACCAGCGAGACTGGACCGCGTTGGACAACAAATTCCAGTGGGTAAGCATCGCACCCTTGGGAGTTCCCGTGGTCCCCCCAGTATACTGCAACACGGCAACATCTTGTGTCGGGTCAATGGGGACCGTCTCTGGCTCTTGCTCTGTTGCCAACCAATCGGAAAGGCACAGCGAACCCGGATATTCGGCACTAGCCTCGTGTTCTTTTTGTCCATCGTTGGCGATGTCGGCAAAAATCACCGGAAACGGCAATCCAGGCGGAAGTTGAGATACTGCTTGGGTGGGTACCACCAAAGCCTTAGGCGCTGCGTCCAACAACAAAACCGCCAATTCAGCAGGAGTATAAAGGGGATTTAAGGCAACCACAATGGCGCCGCAGCGTAAGATTCCATAATAGGTCTCTACAAAAGCAAAGCAATTGGGCAACAGTAGAGCGACCCGGTCACCTTTGTGAATGCCAATGTTAGCTAGTGCCTTAGCGATCTTCCCAGTGTTTTTCCAAAGTTCTCCATAGGTCCGGGTTTGTTTTTCAAAAATTAAGGCCACTTGCTGCGGTGGCTTCCCTTCCAAACTCCGGTACAAGGGTTGTGGCGTCTCTGCCAAGTCATGAGGCACATCATCGTAAAATTGCAACCAGGGTTTGGTGTTCATGGTTACTTCCCCCGGAATCGTGGTCGACGTTTTTGCATAAAGGCCATCACACCTTCCATGGCGTCCTGCGTGGTCATTAAGTTCAAAATCTCCGTGGTCTCCCGCTCCTGAGCCCCTCCCGGATCCTCATCCAACAACAAGCGCTTGATGGCACCGAGAGCTAGAGGCGGCAAACTCGCCAGTCGATCAGCCTGATTCACCGCGTAGTCCAACAGCAAGGCCGGTTCCACTACCTGCGTCACCAGACCCATGCGGTAAGCCTCGGGTGCATCAATCGGGTCTCCGGTCAATAACAGGTGAGCGGCTCTGGAGCGTCCAATGAGTCGCGGCATTCTCACTGTACCACCCCAACCCGGGATGATGCCCAAATTAACTTCCGGTTGCCCAAACCGCGCTTTGGTCGAAGCAATGCGAATATCTGCGGCCATCGCCAACTCGTTACCGCCACCAAAGGCAATCCCATTGACTGCCGCCACCACGGGTTTGGCTAATCCTTCCAGACCGCCAAATATTTTAGCGCCCTTGCGAAGAAACTCCGGCAATTGGCCTCCTAACTTCATGAAGCCAGCTAGATCTGCCCCCGCCGCAAAAGTATAGCCGGCCCCGGTAATAACCACCGCTTTGACGTCATCATTGCTAGCAACCTGATTCAAAAGTTGTTCCAATTCAGTTAAAACGTCCATACTGATGGCGTTGACCGGTGGATGGTTCAGGGTCCAAATCTCCACACGATCTCGCCGTTCCACCTCAATAACCGCCATGCGAGATTCCTCCCTTTTAATGACTTAAGTAGCCTCGTTTAGATTTATTACCCACTTGTCCACGCGCCACTTTATCCGCCAGAGA
Source organism: Bacillota bacterium (assembly GCA_021797515.1). GTDB lineage: Bacteria > Bacillota > Sulfobacillia > Sulfobacillales > Sulfobacillaceae > Sulfobacillus_C. The sequence continues at coordinate 16,251 of JAJZZP010000126.1, forward strand.
TCCTGGTGGAGCAAAATTTGGGTTGCCTGCCCTAGCGAGTTCTTGCAATTGCCCCAAAACAACATCCAATCCGGTTTTATCAGCCCAGGCAAAAGGCCCCATGGGAAGTCCGGCACCAGCGCGCATGGCAATATCAATATCTTCCGCACTGGCAACTCCCTCGTCATACAGCCGCACCGCTTCTAAAAATGTCGCCAACTGAAAGCGAGTCAGCAATTCGCTTTCCCACTCTTGTGCCACTGTTCATCCCTCCCGTCGTTTTAGCGATATGAATAAAAACCTTGACCGGTCTTCATTCCAAGGTGCCCTTCAGCCACTAGTTGCTCCAATTCACTACTAGGTCTGAATCGATCACCTAATGCTTTATGGAGTGTATTTGCCACTTCCAACGCGACATCCAATCCCAACGCATCAGCTAGCATAAATGGGCCCATCGGGGCTATTTTGTTTTGGGTGACGACTTGATCGATGCTGGCCGCGTCCAGTCGATGTTCTTCTTTAAAGCGCAAGACTTCGGCCATCGAGGCCATTAATATGCGGTTCACCACAAAACCCGGGCACTCTTTGACCTTCACCGGAATCTTACGTATTTCTTCCGACAGCCTCACTACCGCCTCTACAGTTTCGGTGCTGGTTTGGTGTCCGGCAATCACCTCAACCAATTTCATCATGTGAGCAGGATAGAAGAAGTGCATACCGGCCACGCGCGTGGGCCGCGATGTGACTGTCGCCAAGTGACTGATGCTTAACGCCGAGGTATTGGACACTATCATGGATAGAGGGGGCAAAACTAGATCTAATTCGCGAAACACTGCCTTTTTGACGGCCAATTTCTCGGTGACCGCCTCTATTGCCAAAGTAACGCTTTCCAGGTCGTGAAGATCTCCGCTAAAAGTAATAAAACTCATCCGGTCTTCTACATCCCCCACACTCATTTTGTTCCGTGCCACCCGTCCCTGAAACAATTCCTGAATATGCTGCCGAGCATGGTCTAACTGTTCACGACTGACGTCTCTTAAGACCACCGGTATGCCCGCCATGGCAATGGTGTAGCAAATATCAGCCCCCATAGTGCCCGCTCCTACTACCGCAACTTTTTTAATATACATCGTGGGCTCCTTTCACATAGCTGCCGGATAAAAAGGCGCTCCGGTTCTAGGACCAAAGCGCAACAACAAAATATTGGGTATGGACTTTCTGCAACATTGGTGGCAATGCCCCCTTTTGCTGCCGCCAGTATACTCTCATAACGAAATATTTGTCAACAGCAAGCTTTTAGCTGTGCTGATCCACCGACTTTTGGTATGATTAGCATAAAGAGTCGCGAGGGGCGGATTTATCGTGCCGGAAGAGGATATTCAGTCGTTTGTCAATGAGATTCAACGGTTGTTTCCCCGCATTATGCGGTATTTAGACGCCGAGGCTACCCGAGAACTCATCGGACTTGAGGTGACTCCATCCCAAATGAATGCGTTGGTGTCGCTATATGGCACCGATGATTTGCCAATGGGAGAACTGGCCGAGTTGCTGGGGCTGACCGAATCAGCAGCTACGCGTTTAGTGGATCGCTTGATTAATATGAATTTAGTGCGGCGAGGACGCGACGGCAGTGACCGACGCATTGTTCGTGTGCGCTTATCATCTTATGGCACACAATTGGCGGAACTCGTGCTATCACGCCGTCAAGAACAGTTTACCCGATTCGCCGAGCGTATGAAATCGCATGAACGGTTCAAACTAATTGAAGGCTTATCCTCATTGCTCGCCGCCTTCGCCGATTTGGAACATGAAGCGAAAATGACGAAAAACACCACTACCTGATTGAACATTGTGCAATATGCGATATAATAGGGTATAAGTTTTCTGGCTCATATGCGCCCAAGGAGGTGGTCCTAAGTTTGGTTACTCTTACCGATTCAGCCGCAGATAAAGTGAAGGAATTCATGATGTCCAAGGACCGTGAGGATCTGGCCCTTAGAATTTATATCAGCAAGGGTGGATGCAGCGGTTTTAGCTACGGGATGGCCTTGGATGCACCCCAGGCCGATGACAACCAGTACGATTTTGGCGGCATCAAGGTTGTCATTGATTCCCAAAGTGCTCCGTATCTCGAAGGCATCGAAGTAGATTACGTGAATTCTCTCATGGGGGGCGGATTCTCCATCAACAACCCCAATGCGGTATCTTCGTGTGGTTGTGGTAATTCTTTCCGAACTAAGGACGAAACCGGATCTGCGAACGCCTGCAGCCATTAACCGCTCGAAGGTCGCAACAGCCTCCATGGATTCCTCTGTGGAGGCTGTTGTATTTTCAGCACTGTATAATACAGTGACTAAGAGGAGGAATTTCTTTGCACGCAAACGAAGACGAAAAATGCCAAAACGCTCACCCTCTCCCCCCCAGCGAAGCCAATGGCTATCCCTTTTTCTCGTGGGCAGGGTTGCGCATTGTCGAAGCTATAGAAGGGTCATCAACCATTGAACTTGACGTGCAACATCATCATCGGGGCGGTGGCGGTACTGAAGCGGTTAATGGAGGCATCATCGCTTACATGTTTGACGGGATTTTGGGGACCGCTGTCCGCTCCATTTGGACCGACGATGTGGTGGGTCAGGTTACCATAACCCTAAACATCCAATATCAACGGATGATTGCCGCCAAACATCGCATTGTCGGCCATGGCCGGGTAGTTCGCGCAGGATCCAGTATGGTCTTTGTTGAAGGTGAAATTCTCGATGAGTCTGAGCAAGTCGCCGCAGAATGCACCGGCATCTATCGGATTTTCCGCCAAAGAGAGGGTTCTAAGATGGAATGAGGTACTCATGAAACACAGCGCACCGTACCCTACATGCTTGATAAGGTTGGACCGAAATCGCAACGATTGGTGAATCGTCATCACCAATCCACACAGGTCCCCGACGCTTTGCCCTAATCGATGACCTCAGGTGCATTGATTGGATAGCGGCATAGTGGTATTATACTTGTTAAGGGCCATGGTGTTGGCCTGACAACGATCTAAGAGCCTGGAAATCCGGGATGATGACACCTACCAATGGGCGGGGTGTCTAGTTTTTTGCGCTGCATAACCTCATAGCGTCAACCATTCCCCCATCCGAAATATGCTGCGTGAAATGGGGAGGGGTTTTAGGTGATCGTCCCGACTATTATCGAAATTCCCCAGGGATCACAAAATAAGTACGAATATGATGTGACCACCGGGAAAATTCGTTTAGATCGCGTACTACATCCCGCGATGCACTATCCCGCAAATTATGGCTTTATTCCCGAAACTTGGGCGGAAGACAACGACCCACTTGACGTGTTGGTGGTGGGGTCGACTGCCATTGCTCCAGGAATCGAGGTAACCGTGCGAGTAATCGGAGCCTTGTGGATGGCAGACGAACATGGGCCGGATGCAAAAATCGTCGGCGTCGTCGATTCAGACCCGCGGTTCAACCAAACAAAAACGATGGCTGACTTTGGTAACCACCGTTTGCGGGAGATTCGCCATTTCTTTCAAGAATATAAGACGTTACAGGGCATTGTCACCACGGTAGGCAATTTTCAAGATCAGGATGTCGCTGTAACGTTGATCCAACAATGTCAGCAACGCTTTTTTACGCGAAAATCCCCTGGAGGTGACACGCATGTCTATCCCAGTTATTCTTGATATTAGAGGATTCCAAATATTCGACTCTCGTGGGTGGCCGACCTTAGCTGTTGAAGTTTCCCTCGATTCGGGGGACCGGGCTCTGGCGGGAATTCCTGCTGGGGCTTCAACCGGTTCACGAGAAGCGCGAGAACTCCGCGACGGCGACGCCGCCTTTTCAGGACGCGGGGTAACGAAAGCCATTCATATAATTGATGAAATTATTCGCCCCGCATTCATTGGTTTTGAGGCAACCCAACAGACACAGCTAGATCAACGACTGTTGACCTTGGATGGTACACCTAACAAATCGCGCTTGGGTGCCAATACTATTCTGGGTGTGTCTCTAGCAACCTCGCTGGCAGCAGCCCAAGCTCTCAAGGAGCCTCTATATCGCTATTGGGGCCGCGGTGAATCTCACACTCTTCCAACCCCGCAGTTTAATGTGATCAATGGCGGCATGCATGCCGATAGCGCTATTCCGGTCCAAGAATTTTTGTTAATTCCGGGAGGCGCTTCTTCTTTTGCTGACGCCATGCGTATGGGCACCGAAGTCTATCATGCATTAAAAACTCGGTTGAATAAGGCTGGTTTGCGCACGGCGGTAGGTGATGAAGGCGGATTTGCTCCCCGGATTGACGATATCGACCAAATTTTCGAATTATTGCTAAACAGCATGGGCGATGCGGGTCTTCGGCCCGGACATGATATCGCGATTGGTGTTGATGTGGCCGCCAACTCGTTGCGAGACGGAGATCACTACCGATGGAGCGAATCAGTGGTCTTGAGTAGCGACCAAATGATCGACCAGTATACACGATGGGCACAGCAGTATCCATTAATATCCATTGAGGATGGATTAGCTGAAGATGACTGGACTGGTTGGCATCAACTGACGTCTCGTTTGGGCAAACGATGCCAAATTGTCGGTGACGATATTTTTGTTACACACCCAGACTTGGTAACACGGGGAATTCGCGAACTATCCGCTAACGCCGTCCTAATTAAGCTCAATCAGATTGGTACGGTAACCGAGACCCGTGAAGTGGTCAGTATCGCAAAGAAGGCGGGTTGGAACTGCGTCGTGTCTCACCGGTCTGGCGAAACGTGCGATACCTCTCTGGCCGATTTTGCAGTGGCTACAGGGGTGTCTCAGGTGAAGTCAGGAGCGCCCGCCCGCGGTGAACGCCTCGCCAAGTATAATCGGTTTTTGCTGATGGAAGCGCATGATGCAGATCTGGATTATGCGGGGTGGCGATGGTACTCTCCACTGGGACTCGATGAGTAAGTCATGCGAGGAACCCAAAAAATCCGAGGTTACGCGCATTAATCGGATAGTGGGGCGGTACCCGGTTCCAGTCCGGGAATTAGGCTACCGCGAAAAATAACAATTTTTCCTGGGAGGCTGTTGGAGACTATGGATCCCCATTCACAATCGGACGACGGCACAAATCGGCGTCTTTGGCTCACCCGAAATGTATGGTCGTTTTCATTAGCTTCCCTGTTTTCGGACTGGGGACACGAAATGGTGACCGCTTTAATGCCGGGGTTCCTTATTGCCCTAGGAGCTCCTGCGATAGCTTTGGGGTTAACCGAAGGAGTTTCTAATTTGGCACAAGCATGGGCCTCAGTGTGGGGTGGACGCGTCAGTGATCACAAGGATAACCGCCATGGACTTCTAGTCCTGGGATACATTCTAACCGGAATTAAAGCTCTTATGGCTTTGGTCACTTGGTGGCCGTGGGTGGTCGTACTCCGAACGTTAGGATGGACAGGCCGCGGAGCCCGCGGCCCCATTCGCGATGCATACATTGCTGAAGAAGTGCCCCCTAAGTATGTCGGTCAGGCTTATGGACTGCGGGAAGCGTTTGATACTGCCGGCGCCTTGCTGGGGCCACTCAGTGCCGCCTTGCTTGTGGCGTATGTGAGTCCGAGAACACTCATTGCTTGGAGCGCCATTCCTGCAGTTATCACCGTGCTGGTTATATTGCGGGTACGTAAGTTGCATTCACCCATGGTTCTGTCCACAAAGATCGCGACAAACGCCTGGCCTCGCCCATTTATCCAATATCGCATGGCTACCGCTGTTTTTGCGGCGGGATATCTAGCCCCCACATTCTTTATTCTTCGCGTATGGCAAAGTTCTGTGACATTGGGACCGATGACGGCTCACACCCTAGCCTTGCTGTTGTATACGCTTCATAATGTGGTTTATGCGGCAAGCGCTTATCCGATTGGTTGGATCGCTGACCGTCTTCCGGGGCGCGCATTGCTGCTTCTTGGCTATGGGCTGTGGGCCCTCGTCGTTCTGGGGTTTGCTTTGGTTGGTCACAGTATCGGACAATGGGCTCTCTTGTTTGCCGCCGCAGGACTGGCCACCGGCCTTATCGAAGTAGCCCAAAAATTAGCAACGGTGCGTCTAGTCTCTGACGCCATCCGGGGTCAAGGGTTAGGTCAAATTGCCGCCGTTCGCGGCATAGGTCAATTGGCGGCTGGCCTGATTATGGGAATGCTATGGACACTAACCAATCCTCGCGTGGGTTTCGCAGTAGAGGCGAGTTTCGCTTTCGTAGGGCTATGGGCGATGATCCGAACCGTCAAGCCGAGTTCCTAAATTCTCACTTAGAGGAGGAACGTATGATGCACCAAAAGCCGTGTCCGCCATCCCACGACGCCGGGATGAACGAGTGGTGCCGATGGGCATGGCTCGTAGGGCGATCGATGCAACATGATCAGCTTCCAATGCTTGGCGACGTGATATGCGACCAGGAATCGGATCCAATCGTCAGGCAAACTGCGTTAGGATCCTATTGGGTATTGACCGATGTTGACGGCGCGATTCAGATGGAAGAATGCCTTCTAGCGGACAATGAGCTACGTCTCGCATTATTTGGCTTACAGCACCCAAGATGGTGGCACGAATCTTCATGGATTGATGTCGGTGATCGCTGGCTGGGCCATGATACCGAACTGGATCAAGCGGTGGACCGTCTAAAGTGCTGGGCTCAGAGACCAACGCTATTCTGTCGTATTCCCCACCAAATCTATGACCGCGTCAACATTTCTCCCGAAACCCTCATCAATTGGGAAGACATATGGCGGATTGGTGTTGAGCACTCCCATGATCACGAAATGTCGGGGTTTGTTTCATTCTGGCACAACCATATTACCCAGTGGGCGGATCTCTGGTATCGCTGGGAGGAAGCCATCTGGCTCTATCGCTGGCGTCTCCAAGAAGAACAGCAACTCGTCGAATGGACCCATTCAGAGGCTTATGCAGGCCATTTCCCAGAAGTTCCCGACGTTGAAACGGTGGCAATTTCTCGTCCCCAAAGTGCCCAAGAGAGCATTTCTTTGATGATCCTGGGCCTAGGCTTTTATCTAAATGCGTCGAAAACTTCACAAACTGCTGCCGCATGGGATAGCATTTGGTCAAGCTGGGCGGCAAGTTTGAACTACGCACTTTATGAAACACTGAGTAATGTGCAAACAACGGAATGGCACCTGGGCGGTCTCACGGGTTCCTTACGCGGACGGTCTCAAGCGAAGAGACGGGGGCTGCAGTTAGACTAGATTTATCAATAGTTGCCGTAAGGAGTGGGAAAGTTTATGCAGATCGATATTCCCGGGCGCGGGCCGATAACCTTGGACTACGTGGTGTTCGATTTCAACGGTACTCTGGCCCTTGACGGACAAGTTAGCTTGCAAACTGAAGAATTATTAAAAAATCTGGCCTCCCGGTATTCCACACTGATTGCCACGGCCGACACTTTTGGCACGGTGGCCCATTTTGCACAGCGTCTGAGAATCCCCGTGGAGATTGTCAAGACAGGAAAGGATAAAGAGGATTTGGTTCAACAATTAACTGGTGGGGTGGTAGCGGTGGGTAACGGCGCCAATGACGAACCAATGTTCTTGGCGGCGGATTTGGCCATAGGCGTCATGGGACCGGAAGGAGCGTCTGTTCAGGCATTGCTGGCAGCGGATATCTGGGTTCCCACCATTGAGCGAGGACTGGAACTGTTGATTCATCCGGATCGTCTAATTGCCACCCTGCGGGAATAGCCCCGGCCAGACGGGAATTTGTCTAGGAAAATCACTTCACCCGTTGCCAGTTCGGTCGTGCTGACCACACTCTGGTTTCGTGGCCCGAATCAATCCAGTACGCGTCGACCACCGTCGGATCGCGAAAACTGTCGTGCCAGCACAATCCGTGGGCGCTTGAGTGAGTCGCGGTGGCGCGCATTGGATACCGACCGTCGAAAATTTCTAGGGAGGGGTGACTTTTCTCGACCGTGAGGGGATGGACCACCCAGTCATCCAAAGTCAGTAAATCGTAGTGCACGCGGTGGCTTATTCAGCGAAACCCAGTGCCCTCGCGCTGGGCCACCACCTCGTCCTCGGCGAGCACGCGGGGCAACCGATGCTTTTTCATCCCACAATATCAATGCAACGCGAAGAAATCACTCCAGTTACTCAACCACCACCGGGGAATGGCGTCCTCACTGATGGGTACATGTCTACGTTCTTGCAATCGTAGAGTGACCGCCTGAAGCGTTGGCGCCTTTGGACTGAATTCTGCTAGTTCCAATGCTGTTCGCAATACGGCAAGCCGTAAGGGCAAATCATGGAATCGATGACGCCTTAGTTCCGCAAGCGTTTCTTGACCCTGCGCAGTCAAACTCATAGTCCCGACAAACCTCCTTGGAATCTTAATTAGCGTTTAGCAACGGCTCATCATAATTTCCAAAATGGCGGCGAAATTCTCATCTCATTAACCTGATCTGGCGCTATGGCTGTCAGACTTCTAACCACGTGGGCGACCAGTTGGTTTAGCCTTTCCACGCACAGAGGATCGAAACCCTCTGCGGACGGCATCCAGACAACGCATGACCAAGGCGGGGGCCCGGGTAATTCAAGCCTAATTCCCATCAATGGTTTGTTTATTGCCACAGTATCCCCTCCTACTCCCCATGATTTGTTGCAACCGATTCTTCTGTCCATCGATAGAGAGGTGAAAATTTGAGTGGAGCATGCGGATCTGAACCCAAAAGACGCATCCCAGCAACCATATCCCGCAACTTCTGATCCCACATATCCTGGTGAATTCCCCTTGGAATCCAGACAAAACTGTCCCTCGCGGTGTCTAGATGTGTAATCCGGATTCCCGACATACGGCGAGTCAGCATCTTCACAGAATATCCTCTGCCGGCCATCTCTCGCATAATGGGAGATACCATGCCATCCCATGACGATTCCGCCGCTACTATGCCGTGAATCCAAGACGTTATTTGCGACAGAGTATAAGGGGGCATCGTTACCTGCACGGGGCGGTGGTCTACGGTGATGGGCCAGTAAAAATCGTCGTCATTAATCCCATAGGCTCTCATTTTTTTGGCCTCACGATAAATTCCCCTTTTTACGACTTCTCCGTCGAGTCTTGGGAGAAGTGATTCGGCGCTAACCGTAGCGCTCCCATTTCTAACACATTTTCCCCATAATTTTCCTCCAAGAGATTCCGGTAACGCCACAGTGACGTCCAGGTAATTTTGCCGATTAATAAACGTCGACGATCTTGGACGTATAAGACCGTTCGCGATGACCGCGAGAGAAGGCGTACCGCATGAGCCCAAGTCGTCGGCAGGAAGATAATACCTCGTCGAGAACCCGTAAACTGACTCATAGGCATTGCCACCACGGATTGACGCAACAGGGGCCACGAAACCTCTGGCACCACCGCTGTGAATGATGGCCATAAATGGTGTACGACTTCCGTCTGCATCGCAACATAAGCCAGCATATCGGAAATCCACACCACTCCTCGAATTTGTCGGTGATTGTTGACGACTGCCAAAGGTTGATGGCCCCGGATGAAATTTTCTCGAGAGTGCAATACATCATAAACACGTTCATATTCGAAAACCACATCTTCAGGGCTTACAGGTTCTAACCACAACGGCATTGATATACTCCTTCCGAGGGCCAGAAATGGCATTGGAAACGCTTTAGTATCACGAACAAGGCTGGCTTCCCAGTTCGAATTGACGATAAGCACGTGCCCAAGATAAAAAGTGCTGTGGAGGTCCTGCCTTTGTTGGTCACCATGGCGTATGACCAATATAGCCGTATGGATCCTTTAAGTTGCGGGTATTCGGTATCAGCAGTCCAAGATTCACAAATATGAGGTTTTATGCGCATGGTGTACCCTGCTTTCGAAAAATATCACGGCGGTCAGGGGTCACGCGAAGTCAAATTAAAAATGGCCCCCGACCAATACCAATTGATCAGGAGCCATTAGCCTTGCGGCAATTGGGTGAGCCAGCTCCATGGCTCATTCTATAAATTTAACGTATCCCATAGTCTTTCCTGTGTCAAGGTCCTAATAGCCTACGCGGTGACTAAAAAAACGAAAAAGCTTTTACAAACAAACGACGATTGTCAAAGAGATCACACGACCAGCGCCAAAACAGCACCAGCGTCCGTGGCCACTGCCCACGTCGATGGCTTGCAGCCCGATTCGTCGAAACGTTCGGTTTTGAGTATAATAGAATTAAGTACTCTATGGTTGGTCATGGTGTTGACCAGAACGTTGTCGAAAATGCCGGCATGGCCGAAGCTAATAACACCTACATTCAGCGGGGGTGTTTTGTTTTGCGCCAGAGTTGCAATGTTTTCTATTCTGTTTTATCTCTGTACCCACCACAGAATCCGATAGTGACCACTAGAGGATTGATGCTATGAAATTCTCGAGCATTCTCTACCCTCGGACCCAAGACCGCCCATCCAGCGAAGTTCCCAATGCGCCTCAGTATTTTCGAGACTTAAATTTGGACCAAATTATTGCCGCCATGACAGCAGGCAGGGCTGAATACGAATTAGCCCCCTTTTTCTATGCTCCATTGACCAATAGGGATACCATACGGTATCGCCAAGACGTCATGCGCGACCTCGAGAATCCCCTTTTGCTAGAAGCAATTCTGTCTTTTGCCCATACCATGCGCACCATGCGTGAATACCTGATGCAATCCCAGAAACTAACCTACCACTACCAAAAGGCAGTTTGGTTTGTCGATGCGGTAGAGCTTTATTGTTATGCCGTCTTAGATTTAATGAAATCACTGGCAGAAGTCGAATACGTTTCCCCAGGCCTTGTCTCTTTCACTAACTATCTTGTCGAATATATCCATTCCGATAGATTTCTCGCCTTAGAAACCGAGGCCCGGGAGATAAAGGACGCGTTGGGCACAGTGCAATATCGACTGCATATCCACGGACAACAGATTGATGTGCATCCATATTCGGACGAGCCTAACTATAGTTCCGAGGTCGCAGAAATTTTCGCTAAATTTAAACAGGGGCCCGTAAAGCAGTATCGGATCAAATTTACCGACGGGCCTAACATGAATCATGTAGAAGCTGGAATACTCGATTTTGTAGCGAAATTATACCCCGAGATCTTCGCCCATTTGGATTCCTTTTTCATAACGCGCGTCGATTATCTGGACAAAACGCTTGCCATATTTGACCGAGAAATTCAATTTTACATAGCGGTTCTGGATTATAGAGAATTCTTTAAACAGGCCGGATTACCATTTTGTTATCCCGAGATATCAACCAGCAAAGAAATCTTTGCAAATGATGCCTTTGATGCCGCTCTTGCCTATCAACGGATTGCTGACCACGCACCCATAGTGAGTAATAATTTCTACCTTAAGGATCCCGAGCGTATTTTCGTAGTAACCGGACCGAACCAAGGAGGGAAAACAACTTTCGCTCGCATGTTTGGACAATTGCACTACCTGGCGAACCTTGGTTGTCCTGTGCCAGGCAACGAAGCTCGCTTATTTCTTTTTGATCGCCTATTCACACATTTCGAAAAAGAGGAAACTCTTAACAATCACAACGGTAAACTCCAGGATGACCTGATAAGAATGCAAGAGATTCTCCAAGAATCTACGCCTCAAAGCGTGGTGATCCTCAACGAAATCTTCACCTCGACGACATGGCAGGACGCACTGTTTCTAAGCAACAAGGTCATGGCTGGCCTGTGCAAAAGCGATTTACTGGGGGTATGGGTTACATTCATCGATGATCTGGCATCGTTTAATGAAAAAACCGTCAGCTTGGTCAGCACGGTGGTCCCTGATAATCCCGCGGTACGTACGTATAAAATCTTGCGGCGACCTCCGGATGGATTGTCTTTCGCGTTGTCTATCGCCGAAAAATACCGCATGACCTATGACTGGTTAAAGGAGCGGATATTATGAATGTATTTCTCATGTATCCTACCAAAGACTTTACTGTCCAAGACATCTCGCCCAATGAATCGGCCCTGATCCAAGACCTGGAGTTGTCCACCTTATGGAACGCCATGGCGACCGGAGATCAATTTGTTTGGAAAATCTCGCGACAGGTAACATTGTCGCCACTCGTTGATCTTGATGTGATCCTTTATCGCCAAGACATTCTCAATGATTGCGTCAACCACGAATCGGTCGTGCGGGATATTTACTCCATCGCAGCGTCCGCAATTGAACGAGAGAAAAAGAATTATCTGGGCCTGTTTAGTTCTTATCCCAGCGCAATTCTGCAGAGATCCGTCGACGTGATGCAGATGTTTGTCGAAACCCTGGAGCAGTTGAAACACATTGCCCAAACACATGCCCACCAATTTGTCTCTCGAGGATTTTCTAGATTTTTCACGATGTTAATCAATGAATTGGGGGAAGAGTACCTCGATCAAGTCAAAAGCCATCTCCGCGAACTGAAATTTCACAAGGGTGTTTGGATCAGTGCTGCCCTGGGGCCAGGCAACAAAGCAACCCGATATCGGCTGCATCGGACATCTCAGAACAAAAAGTCGCCATGGATAGCCCGAATAATGACCAAAACACCCCGTTTTTATACCTATACCATAGCAGATCGGGACGACACAGGGGCTCGTGCTTTGGCAGAATTGCGCGATCGGGGCATTAACCAAGTCACCAGTGTGCTTGCGCAATCGACTGACCATGTCCTCAACTTCTTTACCCTTTTGAAAACCGAATTAGCGTTTTACATGGGATGTTTAACTCTTCATAAGGTCCTAGCGCAAAAAGAAGAACCTTTGTGCTTTCCGGTCCCAACAGCAGCCACAGAACGCCTGCTGAGTGTTGAAGGGCTTTATGATGTTTGCCTCTCATTGCGCCAGGTACCTCGCGTGGTGGGCAATACGGTTAAGGCTGACGGTAAAGACATGGTCATCATTACAGGAGCCAATCAAGGCGGCAAGTCTACTTTTTTGCGCAGTATTGGCCTTGCGCAACTTATGATGCAATGTGGAATGTTTGTCCCCGCTGAGTCCTTTCACGCTAATATTTGCGATGGACTTTTTACTCATTTCAAACGAGAAGAAGACGTGACCATGAGCAGTGGCAAACTCGACGAAGAACTCCATCGAATGAGTGAGATAGTCGACCATCTAAAAGCCAACTCACTGGTACTGTTTAATGAGTCATTTGCAGCCACCAATGAACGGGAAGGTTCTGAGATTGCGCGGCAGATTGTGAGTGCTTTAGTAGAAAAACATGTGCAAGTGTTTTTTGTAACGCATTTATACGAATTGGCATCCGGGCTTTATCATCAACGGCGCGAAAATATTCTTTTCTTGCAGCCCCAAAGGCTCTCCGACGGGGAACGTACATTTAAACTCAACGAAGGTAAACCTTTGCAAACCAGTTACGGAGAAGACCTATATCATCGAATCTTCGGTACGGACTAGATGACATCCCAACTCCCGATTTAATAGGTCCGTGGTTTAAAGTTTATATCGACCCCAGTTAGAATTGGGTATTCGGATTTTCGTGTGGGAGTTCACGAAGGAATTTAACTTTCCAGATTCTGTCTCGGTGTGGAATTCGTCCTGGAGATGCGGTGCTCCGCTTCCGTCAAAGCGATTTACCCGCATCATGGATTCCATAATGACCCACCGTATGCTTGATGTGGTCCCCTGGCAGAAAATCCGGCACATTTGGGATTCAGATTCCACATTGGGTTCCGATTTTACCAAGCTGATAGCGTTCCGACTCATAACATGGAATGGATAACTTTTGGTACAAAGTGGGGTCTAATTGCCTGTAAAAGATCTTATTGATGCCGCACTGATACGCGTTCGGTACAATGGATCCATGAACCTACGACAATGGGAATATTTTGTCGCCGTAGCAGAAGAACTGCACTTTGGACGGGCGGCCACGCGACTGCATATGGCTCAACCCCCGTTGAGTCGCCAAATCCAGCCGAACTGGATGTGGGTCTTCTCATTCGGACTAACCGGCGGGTGGCATTGACCCCCGCAGGGGAGGTGTTCTTGCAACAAGCTCGCCACATCCCTTGACGCGGTTCGAGTGCATTAACCTGAGCGATTTAGCCAACGATCCGTTAATTTTATATCCGCGACCGGATCATCCGGTGATTTATGACCAAATCATTGCATATTGCCGAGCGGCGGGTTTTGATCCGAGGGTGGCACAGGAAGCGAGTGAAACACCGATTGTGGGCCTGGTAGCCGCCGGATTAGGGATCGCGCTGATCATGGGAAAGGACTATCTCCTTCCACCTAATGCTATGATTCATCTATTTCACGATCCGATCCCCCCTTGGCCTGGAATCGCGACTCGGCTTTAATCACCAATTTGTTGGATATCGTTTCCCGTGAACGTTTCGATTAATGACGTTCTCAATTCTTCCCGCGGAGAAGGCCTCAGGGACAAATGAGGATACCAGTCCCCAGTTTGGGTCGACCAGAAGGTGCTATTATCGACCTTGAGCAGCTTCTCTTTAAGCACTTCTTCGGAAGACTGTCCCCGGCGAGCGTTAGAAACCGGGCGAGAATTGTCGAATAGGAGAGTTTTCATAAAGTCCTTGACGCGCGGGATTCGAAGACTTGTTAGCGATTCCCCGCATTCGGAGCACCATTTTTTCGTAAACCATGCCCGAGTCGTGACAAACGA
>JAJZZP010000082.1 GCA_021797515.1 Bacillota bacterium
CATTGGGTAGCGTGTCATTTTCGATAAGGCAAATGGTTATACCGGACAAAGATAAGGCGATCAGCAACGATGGATAAATCTGTGCGATGCTGACGCTGCAATCTACTATGTCGCGCATAGCCAAAGGAGGCGAGAACATGGGTTCAAAGGGAGTACCTGCCGTGCTACGCAGGTGTGTTGGTAGTGGAACATCACGCCTACGGTGGTTTCCCAGGGATGGCCCCTGCTCCGTTCGTGGAATACGGTAAATACTGCTAAGCTGCCAATTTAATATTGCCGGAGGAAATTTGGCCAAGGACTTTTAAAAAGGAGTGATCTTGATGCATTACCCATACCTGATTATTGGCGGCGGCATGACGGCTGCGGCCGCCGTGGCCGGGATTCGTCGCCGCGATAAGGACAACCCGATCGGGCTATATTCTGCTGACCGTTATCCACCCTACAATCGGCCTCCCCTCTCCAAGAAACTGTGGTTGGACGAAAGGCTGGAGGGTATTTGGTGCCGTCCCCTTCTCGATCAGTGGGGCATCGACGAACATTTAGCGACCCCTGTGGTCGAATTGGACACTGCATCGCACACCATTCGGGATGCCTATGGCACGGTGACCGGGTTCGACACATTGCTATTGGCCACAGGCGGCATTCCTCGTAGGTTACCGCAGGATACCCATCACGACCTGGTCTACTTTCGCTCTTTAGATGATTACCTGAAAGTGTATCACACGGCCAAACCCGGCACCCAGGCCATCATTATTGGCGGTGGATTCGTCGGATCGGAACTGGCTGCAGTACTGTCCTTGCGCGAAGTCGCGGTGACAGTAATCTTCCCCGAATCGCACCTCATGGCGGCCAAATTCCCCCGCGATCTCGCCAAATATCTCGAGCAGGTCTACCATCAACACGGAGTCACCCTATTGGCTGGACGCGAAGTCGCGGGCGTCACGCGCTCAGGAGGAGCCCTCACGGTGTCTATTAGCGACGGCACCACCCTCACGGCCCCACTGGTCATCGCGGGCTTGGGGTTAGAGCCTAATACCGCTTTGGCTAAAGCGGCAGGCTTGGCGGTGGACAACGGTATCGTCGTCAATCCGCACTTAGAGACCTCCGCCCCCGGAATTTTTGCCGCGGGTGATGTAGCCTCGTTCACGCTGCCTTTTGTGGACCGCCGCTTGCGGGTAGAACATGAAGACAACGCGCTGGTCCAAGGCCGGTTAGCGGGAGAAAACATGGCGGGTGCGGCAAAATCCTATGACCATTTACCCTTTTTCTACTCGGACCTCTACACCATGGGGTACGAGGCGATCGGCACTATCGACAGTCAGCTCGAAATCTTTGCCGACTGGACCACCTTTGGCGAAGAAGGCGTGCTGTATTACCTCCACAACCACCAGGTGGTCGGCGTGGTCAATTGGAACGTATGGGACCGGATCCCCCAAGCCCGTCAACTGATTGTCGATCGGATCACGATGGCGCACGCCAAAGATCTCAAAGGCCGCATTCGGCCAGATTAGAGGGCTTCGACATACAAAGAAGCGCCCGTCTTGCGGAGAACCTGCGGGGGATCAGGACGGGCATCTTTTCGGCATTGGACGTTACTGCGAAATCGTCCAATAATTGGGAAAGATCAGATTCGTAATCGGATTGAAGGTCTTCACCGTGCCATACTGATTATTCGCGTGCTTTGTCGGGTAACCGGTTCTTGGGTAACTACCTGCCTGCCACGGCAACAGAATTACACGCAATTGCTGAGCTGCATACAGTTTATTGTTATACAATGCCTGTGGGTGTGTGCTGGAGTTCCCCGCAGATAGGACTTATCGATCAACTGGTTCATGTTGTTGTCCGAATAGCTAGCCATGGAAGCTGAATGCCGATCTGGTCTTGAACAAAACGCTCGCGTTCTCCTCCCAGGCGCAGCCAGGAGGGGGTCAAGCGGGCGATGTTTGTTAAGGACATCAGATTTTCTCGTGCGGTCAGTGCCTGCGCCGACCGCAGGCGTTGGACAATAGCATACTGGGTAGAGAACACCTGTCTGTTGGCGAAGGCTCGGGTGATGCTCAACGGCTACCAGTTTCGGCTCTATCCGAACGCCGAACAGCAACAGATTTTACTCCGCTGGTTCGGATGCCAACGGCTCATCTATAACGCCAAAGTGCAGGAAGATCGCTATTATCGCCGCTTTCAGCGGCGCATGATCGGCCCCGTGGGCAAAGCCAGTCCAGTGGATCAAAAGTACAGTCGATTCATCTCCGAACGCACCGATTTCTTGCGGAAGGTGCCGTCGCAGCTTTTGCGTAACGTTTCGCCAGGCATATCAGCGGTTTTTCAAAAAGCTTGGAGGTCGCCGAAACTCAAGAAGAAATCCGGGCGGCAGGCGGTCAGGATCACTCAGGAGTTATTCGAGTTCCGTCCACAAATCGATGATCAGACAGGCGAAATCCGATCCGATCAGTTCACCTTAGGAACGGAGTAATTTCGTGTGGGAGTCATTCCTTATACCGCGCATCGCCCCCCTACCGTCCCCGCCGCGATTCACATCGCCGTGGAGGGCGGCCACTGGTGGCTGTCGTTTGCGGCCGAGGACCCGGATGTGACGATGCCCGCCAAAACGCTCGACGCAACAACGGCGCAGATTGCAGAGAATTTGCGCCACCTTTCTGTAGACCAGTTCGCTGAACGCACGCTCGGCGGGGATCGGGGTGTCGCGAAGCCTTTGATGACCTCGGATGGGCAAGTCTTTGATCTCCTACCCGTGCAGAAAAAACGGATCAAGAAGATCCGCCGCCAACGCCAGCAATGGCAGCGACGGGCTGCCCGCAGGAAGAAAGGCTCTAAAAACCAAAAGAAAGCGTATCGCAAGGTGGCCCGGTATCACCAGTACGAAAAAACGTTCGTCAGGACTATGCGCACCAAACCAGCCATGCCCTCGTCGTCAACGCAGCATACGATCTGCATGCGTTTGAAGGTTTGCAGATCAAAAATATGACCAAACGTCCGAAGGCGAAGAAAGACGCCCAAGGTCATTTTCTGCCCAACGGGGCGCAAGCCAAAGCGGGCCTCCATCGGGCCATCTTGTCGTCGGACTGGGGACAGGTCGTCACATTCACCCGCTATAAAACCTTGCGGCAGGGCAAGCTCGTCATTATGGTGCCGTTCGCGTATAGTTCGCAGGAATGTGCCGTCTGCATATTCACCTCCCCGGACAATCGACCTTCACAGGCTGAGTGTGTCTGTCAACGCTGCGGACATATCGATAATGCGGACCACAATGCTACCGTAGTGATCGCGAAGCGAGGGACCAAAAAGCTTCTTTCTGGAGATCCGCTGACCAACTCTCACAAAACCACGCGGATTTTTTGGAAGCGAGGGCCGGAACGGTCCGAAGTCACGCCTGGGGATGATCGGATAAGGCGCGGGATGCCAAAGGCTTCCGCGCAAGGGTCGATGATCCAGGAACTTTCGAGAGCCATCTCGGAAACCCCCGCCTAAGTCCTCGCGTCTTTGGCATGGACAACCCGACCAGCCGGCTGTGCAGCGAGTCCTGGTGATTAGGCGGCGGGAGAGTTCACCAGGCCACCGCCACTGGGATACTAATCCGGTTGATAGGTCTAGCCGCCCCCTAGTCCGCCACATTCCATGATGATGCGCCTTTTCCCTGCTGGTTGACTGCCGAAATGATGTTGTCAAAGGACCACTGTTCGATATTGACCACAATGTCTACTTGGGCCCAGTCCTGTTTCAGCAGTTGCTGAATATCGGTCTAGATTTAGTGATCGGACACTGCCAGGAAGGTAAATTCCAATTTCACGCCGTGTTTTTCCATGACGCCGTTGACTTGCTGTTAGCCGTGATTCTCCAGCAATGTTTTACTCGCTGCGGGATTAAAGGAATAGAGCGGTGTCGCAGTGACGGGATCGGAATATGGACTAGCCGGTTTGGACGCCACCGGGCCGCCTTCTTCCACACCGAATCCACGGAATAACGTTTGGATGAACCCAGGCTGATCCACGCCCGTTTGGATGGCTTTGCGCACGTAAGGTTGGAAAGCACCGGGTCCGACCTATTCGGCGCTTGGGATTTAAGTTGACGACCAAATGGTTTAAATCCGACATGTATGGAGCACTCATAGTATCGTCGGTCAACTCGGTCCGAGAATCCCAACTCGACGCCGGGAGGCAGCCTTCATTCACCGTGTTCGCTTTCAAGGCCAGGAACTCCGTGGAATCGTTGGTTTCATACTGGAAGACCACTTTACTCAAGGAGGGTTGGGGCCCGCAAAATTTTTTATTCCGCACAAACGTCCAGTTGTTGTTGCCGGTCCAGCTCTTGAAATGTTATGCCCCATCCACGACAGCATACACCAGATTCGTCGCCATATTGGCAGCGCAGTTGACGAACTTCAATTCCTGAGTCATATTGTTGGGGTATTTGACCTACACCGAGGCGGGCATCGGCTAGATCTGTCCGTGCCCGTTATGAATAAACCAGTTCGGGTTAGACGCGGTGGGCAACGTGACCACGATCTTTTGAGTCCCGTCCGCCGTGACACTCTTCCACAGCGAAGGCGCCCCGCCAATACCGACATCGTCATACATCCACGGCGCATTGTTGCCCGCCGGCCGCTGCATCACACCCTAGGCAAAGATCATATCATGGGAGATTATCGGATTCCCTTTAAACCATTAGTATTTGGGACTGACCGTCAGCACATACCGCATGCCGGTGCTGTTGCACGTAATGCTGGACACCAGCGATCGGGAATAGTCGACTTGGTCCTCCTGATTGAGCATGATGAGCGGCCGATACATCATGCTGTCGACCTGCGTGTTGACATCGCTGAATGCTGCCGCGGACAAATCCGGGAAAAACCAGTTAGGCGAGGTTTGGGGCGCCAAGGCCACCACCGCCGTGCCTCCTGTCGTCGTCTTTGCCGCGCTGGGCTGGGTACTGTTGCCACATCCCGCGAGAATGGCAACAGAACTGACTAACACCGTCAATGGCAGTGCCATTTTCCGAATTGTCATCGCTTTCTTCCTTGTTACAATGCTGTTATGACACGGGACCTAAATTGGTCCTCTACCTCATCATAAATGGCG
>JAJZZP010000185.1 GCA_021797515.1 Bacillota bacterium
GGGAGACCGACATAAGACATGCGAAGCCTGCGGCTTCCACGCACAAGTCGCGGAACCAGGAACATCCCGGAGTGATCCGAGAAACCCCCACCTCAACCCGACAGGGTTAGGTGGCGGGAGAGTTCATACAATTAATTTCTCAGGAAGGACGGGATTGGCAGGTGTTTGGACTACCAGTTCGCTGAACCCTGACACATTGTCGTCGCACCATTCACGCCACGGAATGTGTTTGGGGATGTCGTGGCGTAGAGCCAGACGCTGAAATTGTAAACAACGGGAGTAGAGGGTAACTTCCGCGGTTCCCTCCGAAGTTTCTGTCGCGTCTGTCAACTTTGCGGGGTAGCTTCATGTTGTTCGGCATACGCTAACAAGTGCTGTTCATCGACATTGAGAGTGGGCCAGCTTTTGAGACTGGAGATGATGGCATCTCGGGGAATGGCCAGGGACAAGGTTTGAAACAGTTGGGCAATCGGGGCGCCCATCATGAGTGAGGCTACCGATTGCCAGGCATGGCGATAATTGGGCTGCGTGCGAATCGCCATGAGTAAATAAGCTAATGCCTGTTTGGAATCTTTTTGAGCTAATGCGACTTGGGATAGCCGAAATAACGCCTTAAATCCGCCGATTCCCGTTTCCGTCATCAAAAACCCCTGAGGTTCTCCGAGTTTCAGGCAATCCCGAAAGGCTTCGTGCGCTTTGTCCCACTGCTCAAGATCCATGAAAATGGTGCCCTCTAAATAGCGAAAATCGGTATAGGCAGGGTACAAGACTAAGCTTTGTTCCAGCACTCTTAATGCCCTTTTGGGCATTTTGGCATGAAACAAGGCACGTGCTTGGGTCATTAACGCTAATACCCGGATAGGATTTTCCGGTTGCAAGAATTTCAGTGACCGGTTGATGGCGGCCAAAGCTTTATCATACTGTCCTGCGCCTACATAACTTTGGCTGAGTTGCCACAACATGTAACCATCTTGGGGATTTTTTGCAACATGCAACTCTAAGAGTTCAAGATTGCGGTCTGCCTTGTTTCGGGCGTTAAATACTGAAGACAAATATCCCTTGTGAATAAGGCGCAGATCCAGCGATACTAAGCTTTGTTTAGCCCGGGCTAAGGAATAAAACACCTGTTCATGGATGGCGCCTTCAAAACGCACATTGCGATGTGATCGGAAGATTCGAGTTACGTAGCTTTCGCTAATATCTTCGGCCCGTTCCATGACCGAGACGATGCGTACGTTATAGGCATCGGCAGTTGGCTTTTGGATTGCATTTTTCAGAACCGGAATATCTTCGAACACGAGTTCTTCGTCGGCATCCATCACGAGGATCCAAGGGGTCTTTACCGCGTCAAGCCCGACATTGCGGGCCTTGGCAAAATCGTTGGGCCAGTCAATTTGAATCACGCGAGCTCCAAAATCGTGGGCGATTTCTATCGTGTGATCAGTGGAACCGGTATCGACGATCACCATGTCATCGACCACATCTTTTACCGAGCTTAAGCACTGTGGTAAAAATTGTTCTTCGTTTTTGACGATCATGGAGAGTGTGAGGAGGTTATTCATACGTATAAGCCCTTTCTCTGATTCCTGTCTCTCCAGTATAGCTAAGCATGACCGTCGGAGTCTAAAATTAGGGAAATAGCAACATGGGTTTATGAGACCGCGGATGGCTCAAATGCACAAAACCGGTTTCATAGACTTGGGGAATCATGGATGAGGACAACACGGTTTCGGGGTTCCCGGTCATCAGTACTTGCCCTTGATGCATGAGCCACAAGGCATCGCAGTAGAGACCGACGGTGGCCAAATCATGGTAAGCCATCAGGACAGTTTTGTGCTGTTGATCGACCAGCGTTTGTACCAACTCCAAAAAATGGCGGGCGTGTCCGGGATCTAAATGTGCGGTAGGCTCATCCAACAGCAACAATGGAGTGTTTTGGGCCAAAGCCATCGCCAGTAACACGCGTTGCGCCTCTCCTCCAGATAGAGCGCTAAAGTGACGGCGTCTAAATGTCTGCACCCCGGTAGCCTCCATGGCTTGAGATACGGCTTGACGATGTGCGGGAGTGACTGGAGCAAATCGTTGACGCAGGTTTAAGTGAGCCAATCGGCCCAATTCCACTACTTCTTCAACCATTAGATCAAAGTTGGTGGACAATGATTGGGGAACAACCGATACAAGCCGAGCTCTTTGCGCTGGAGTCATCTGAGAAATAGGGCGGCCAAACAGCGAAATTTCTCCGGCCGTCGGTTTTAAATAGGCAGCAGCCAGGCGCAACAAGGTGGATTTTCCCGCTCCATTAGGCCCTATCAATCCCACGAAGGACCCTTGGGGGATGCGCTCGGTAATAGGGCCGAAAACATCGCTTTGCTTGCTCCAACGAAACGTCACCTGATTAAAGGATAATCCTGACATGGTTACATCCCTCCAACAGTTCGTTGATTTTGCCGGTTCAGCAAGTAAAGAAAATAGGGTCCGCCGAGAAATGCGGTAATCAGACCTACTGGCAAGGTTCCAATCCCCGGAAAATATTCGGCTAAAGTATCTGCAATGACCAAAAAAGCTGCACCGGCAATAAATGCCAGCGGCAATAAGCGACGATGTTGAGGCCCTGTTAACCGTCGCACTACGTGAGGGACTACCAGACCGACAAATCCAATCAGCCCACTAAGATACACGGCAGCTGCAGTTAAGAGGCTGGCGGCCAGTAATAGAAAAAGTTGAACGCGCTCCACCGCGACGCCAATGTGATGGGCTTGTTCGTCCCCTAGCAGAAACGCGTTCATGTCTGGAGAAAAAGGCCAAATAGCCATCGAGCCCAGTAAGATCAGCAATGCTGGAACCCAAAGGTGACCCCAAGTCATACCGTGAATGCCTCCGATTTCCCAGGCAAAAATAGTGGACAAGTTTTCGCGGTTCAGCAGCATCAAGAACGTGCCTACTGCAGATAAAATAATGCCTATAGCATAGCCGGCCAGGATCAGGGTCAGCATTTGGACGCGTCCCTTGCCTCGAGCTAATCCATAAGATAAACCAACCGCAGCGACAGATCCAACAAAAGCACTGGGCCCGACGAGTCCCAGTGCAGGGAAAAAATCTTGGGCCAAGATGGCTCCCAAACCCGCTCCGGCGGATGCCCCTACAATGTAGGGATCCGCCAAGGGATTTTTGAGAAGGGCTTGCATCACGGCGCCGGAGATTGCCAATGCGCCACCCACGAGGGCAGCTGCGGCCACCCGTGGCAAACGGATTTGCCAGACGATGATGCTGTTAATAGACTGCGTAGGGTGCAATAAAATGGTCAGCACTTGCATTAAAGGAATAGGCGTAGGACCATACAGCACACCGACTATGATGGCGAGCATCAAAAATAGAGTAAGTACTCCAAGCCATGTCGCAAAACCCAGCCGCCGCATTTATAAACCCAGGTGCGGATGGATAATCCGTACCAATTCTTCCAGACCCCTCACCAGGGCGGGAGAGGGTTCGTTAACATAAGAAGAATTGGGTAGGGCGATTACTTCATGATCTTTTACCGCATGGGTGGCGGAAAACCCTGGCAAGGCTTCTTCTTGAGTCACCGTCGTCGCATTTGGATCTACTATGATAATGTCGGGGTTCGCTTTGACGACTTGTTCTGCGGTCACTTCGGGATAGGCATGCCGAGACAGCTTATCGACGATATTGGTGGCCCCGGCAAGCTGAATCAGGCTGTTGATGAAAGACGTGGGGCCTGCTGTGTAGAGGTCACCTAAGTCATAGAATACCGAAGGGCGAGTCTTGGTTTCTGTGGTAACTTTTTGTGAAATGCGGGATATTTGCTGTTGCATTTGCTGCACTTGTGCCTTGGCTTCAGCCAAATGCCCGGTCAAGGTCCCGACCAGCAACATGTCGTGATAAACTCCTTTAATTGATTGAGGATTTAAAATGACCACAGGGATGTGAAACGCGGACAAGCCGCTAAGCCCCTTGACTCCGGTGGTGGCCAAAACGAGATTCGGCTTGGTAGCGACAATCGCTTCCTCACTAATGCCGGGGTATGAAGACCCAATGCTGTGAAGACCGGTTAACTCAGTCTTCCACGGTGCTGGCGTATACTGGAACGATTGTTGGTCGATCCCGACGATATCTTTTTTCAGGCCCAACTGAAGCATAATTTCGGTATTACTGGGCTCTATGGTGACAACGCGCGTCGCAGGTTTATCAATGGTGACTTTCTGTCCTAGATCGTCGACTACGGTAATCGGTTTACTGGGCGGAGGAGCAGCGCTGGTTTGGCTACCGCACCCAGCTGCTAACAACAGGAGGCCTGCCGAGGAAATACCCAACATCCAAGAAGCAATACGTGACATAAGTTTGTCCTTCTCTCAGGTTGTAATTGAGAGCTACGGACCGGTAGGCATAAAAACCAGGCGCCACCCGACAACCCGCAGGCTCGCCCGAATTAACGCAGGTAGGTCTCCTGACTCTCGAATCATCGCCTAATGGCACGGCCTTCCAGGAAGTTCTGTGGCTTGTGCCGGCTCTTCGATAACAGTGGCGGGTGCCGTTTAGGATTTTCACCTGATTCCCTGTTATGCACCTGCGACTCGGATAATTTCAGTGTAGGGACTAGAGGCGCAAAAGACAAGGGAAATTCTCGGGACCATGAAAATCTGGAGACCACAACATCAAATTTTGCACGGTTGAGGTTGTTGACACTAACATAGTGTTCTAATATTATTTAATAGAAGTAGCTTTACTAAAGATACTTTAAGCGGTTGATAGTGGGGCATGCTAGCAATGAAGGGAGACAGATCATGGCGAATCTTAAGGTATCAGTAATTTATTACAGTGCTATGGGCACCAACTACCAGCTGGCGCAAACGGCTGCTGAAGCAGCATTGGAAGCAGGGGCCGAAGTGCGCTTACGCCGCGTCAAAGAACTGGCACCTGCCGAAGCGATTCAGTCGAATGCACTATGGCAGGCGCACCATGAGGCGACTCGCGATACAGTACCCGAAGCGACATTGGATGACTTGGAATGGGCTGATGCCTATATATTCAGCATGCCCACACGGTTTGGCAACATGGCGGCGCAAATGAAACAGTTTCTCGACACTGCCGGACCGTTATGGGGCCAAGGAAAGCTGGCCAATAAGGCGGTTACCGCGATGAGTTCGGCGCAAAATCCCCATGGAGGGCAAGAATCTACAATCTTATCGTTTTATGTCACGATGTATCACTGGGGGGCCATCGTGGTGGCGCCAGGCTACACAGATCCCAGCGTATTTGCTGCTGGGGGCAATCCCTATGGCACCAGTGCTTCTCAACCTCAAAACGGCAAGGTGGCAGATGCCGAATTGGCGGCGGCTCGCCACCAAGCCAAAAGGCTGGTAGCAATTGGCCGAAAACTAATTCAGTCTTAGTCACACTTAAAGGAGTTGGGGGCCGGGAAATATGGCCCCCCCTTTTTCATCCCCAAAAAATCGGGGCCAATACAATGGACCAACGGCCGTTGTTCCAATGACGCAACAACACTTGGCCAGTGTTGGGTACGAGGATCTTTCGTGTCGCTGGGCCTTGCGCATTCATGATCACGAGGCATGCACCTTTGACGCAATCGGCATGTGTGGCCGCTATCGTGAGCCCTGTAGAAGATTCGGTGACGAATTTTGCTAAAGCCGCCAAAACTCTACGCCCAACTGTTAAGATGCGTTCTCCGCCCGGTGGCGGGTATTGTTCGGGGTCTCGCCGCCATGCCTTATACGAGTCGGAATCACGTTGCTCCAAGTCCTTCAGGTGCTCTCCATCCCACTGGCCTAGATTCACTTCGGCTAAATCTGCGATTACGATTGGAGTCAATTGATGATCGCGTGCTATTGGGGCAATGGTTTCTCGGGCCCGTGCCAACGGACTGGTAACCACGTAGCGAATGGGTGCGTTATACAATTGTATGGCCAAAGCTTCGGCTTGCTTGAGGCCGAGACTGGTGAGATGGGGATCCCAACTATGGGACGCAAACCGTCCAGTGGCGTTGGCTTCACTTTCGCCATGGCGAACTAAAAGGACATCAGAGTACAAAGAAAAACCGGACCTCCCAGCAATATTGAGGGTTTGGGTCTTATCATACCTAATTTGCTGCCATAAGAACAACTGACTAAAGGCTGTAAATAGAAGAATTCGCCTGCGAGAAAGGGGTTAATTGCTTGATTAGCCCCAATTTGGGAAGAAAACGCAGTATTCGCGGAGATATCATAATTTATTCGGGTGCAGTTCATTGCGTGATTTGTTAGGCTGATTAGGAGATTGCTGGTAACAGTCAAGCACTAACAGAATATGATAGATGTCAGGAAATGCGACATCGGCCAAATCGTTGTCTTTGGTTTGACGACGTACGGGGGACCCGAAATTATTGGGGGCGTACCATTTATGGAGAGCAGCTTTCCGCTCTAGCCCGTCAGCTTACCTCGTCGGCATGGGAAGCCTGGGTGTGATTTGAACCCGAGCTTGCTCGGGATTTTTTCTTGAAAAAATCGCGAATCCCAGATTAGGAGGTGAAAACAGGAATGGCATATTCATGGACCAAGGGTTCGGAGAAATCCTTAGATCAGGATGTAGCAGTACTCAGCAGTTCACGTCGCACTTACCGAGGATATGTTCCTTGGGTAGCGGCTGCACTAGCGGTACTTATTTGGTGGGAAATTACCGCGCTGCATTTGGTATCTGCAGTAGCATTACCGTCCCCGGTGGCTGTGTTTCACGATTTGGTGGCGACGGCGACCGTCGGCTACAGCGGACAGACATTGTTAAACAGCACGCTCTTCAGTTTAGGAAGGATTTCCGTTGGCTTTGTTCTTGCGGTGTTGGTAGGAATTCCCATTGGATTTTGGATGGCGACCACCGAATGGGTGTTTCTCATTATCGACCCGTTTTTGCAATTTTTACGCCCAATTCCTCCACTGGCCTATATCCCGTTAATGGTGGCCTGGTTTGGAATTGGGGAGTTGCCGAAGGTGATCTTGATTTTCTTTTGTACCATTCCCATTATCATCATCAGCGCCATGTCAGGGGTTAAAAATGTTCAAGAAAGTCGGCGACGGGTCGCTGAATGTCTGGGCGCCAACCGTTGGCAAATGTTTCGTTACGTAGTGCTGCCCTCGGCATTGCCTGAAGTGTTCACAGGAATGCGTGTGGGGATTGGCGTGGCATGGACTTGTTTGGTGGCTGCCGAAATGATTGCCGCTTCCAAAGGGTTAGGGTGGATGATTCAAGCAGCTGGAGGAGAACTTCAAATTGGTGTGGTGTTTGTCGGCATTATCATGATTGGACTGCTAGGATACGGCATGGAACTCGGCATTCGCACTTTGGAACACAAGATGGTGCCATGGAAGGGCAAAGCATAGTACAGGTTGTTAAGGAGGCTACGATGGACAATCCAAAAAAACGCTTGACACGATGGAGAAGTGCTCTCCTGGCTCTGCCGCTGTTGGGATTGATTGCCGGGTGCGGTACGGCAAATGCCGCTTCAGAACCTACAGTGACCATCGGTTACGAAAATGCACCGGACCCTGAAGCCGTGGCCATTGAGCAAAACTTCTTCCAGAAATATATGCATGCGCACGTGGTGACTAAATATTTTGCGTCAGGGCCCGCGGCGTTAACAGCGTTGGCCTCTGGATCATTGGACTTTATGACCACTTTGGGCAATCCCCCAACGGCATCCGCAATTGCACGCGGAGTACCCCTAAAAGTGGTGTGGGCGATGGAACGGTATACCACGGCGGAAGGGTTGGTGGTGAAAAACGGTAGTGGGATCAATAGCTTGAAAGGCTTGGAAGGAAAGAAAGTGGCGTTGGTTACGGGTTCGACTTCGCCGTTTGAGCTGTACACCGCACTGAAAAATGCCCATATCCCCATAAGGTCGGTGTCGATTGATAATATGGCGCCCCCGAATATGGTGGCGACGTGGAAAACCAACAGTATTCAAGCTGCTTATGTTTGGGTGCCATTTTTGAGCCAGATGCAACAGGATGGTGGCCACATCTTAGTCTACGACCAAAATCAGGAACGTACCGCTCCCATATTTAATCTTGCGGTGGTTAACAGTACGTTTGCCAGCAAATATCCAAAACTGGTTGATGGTTTTGTTCGCGCGGAACAGGCAGGGGTGACTTTCTTCCAGCAGCATCCGAAACAAGCTTATCAGGACATGGGAAAACTTAATGGCATCACCGCAAGCCAAGCGAAAGCGCAAGCCCAAGGCTTGAGTTTTACCACCCTATCGCAGCAGCTGTCCAGTAACCGCCTAGGGCAAGGCTCGGGAATTGCGTCATCGTTGGTAACCAAATCGCTCACCTCAGCTGCCCACTGGCTATATGTGACCGGGGAAATCACTTCGGTGCCTAAAAACATGGCAAAATACGTGGACCCTTCCTATTGTGAGGCAGTATTGAAATCTTCTAACCCATAACACGGAGTTGATCAAAAGGCTGTAGCCGGCATGCGCGTGACCGGAACCGCCTGGCATGCCGGCATCTGTGCAATGGTCAGAAAGGGGTTTCGTTGCAGTGATTGAACTGACCAATCTCACCAAGGTTTACGCTGCAACCCGAAAGGGAGGAGCTCCCACGGTTGCGGTGGAAGATGTGTCCCTGTCCATTTCCCGGGGGGAATTTTGCGCAGTCGTAGGACCTAGTGGGTGCGGTAAAACCACGGTGCTTAACCTAGTCGCAGGTTTCGAAAAGTCAACCCAGGGTCAGGTTTTGATCGATGGGACCCCGGTAACCAGGCCAGGTCCGGAGCGTGCCGTGGTGTTCCAACAACCCTCGTTGCTGCCGTGGATGACGGTGCATGAAAACGTTGGATTTGGCTTGACGCTCCGTGACAAAAGTAATCATGGTCACGATGAGGCGATTGGACAGATGATCGATATCATGGGACTTGAAGGTTTTGAGCATCACTATCCCTACCAATTATCGGGAGGTATGCAACAACGGGCAGCCATTGGTCGAGCACTCATTACTGAACCAACAATGTTGTTAATGGATGAACCGTTTGGAGCGCTTGACGCACAGACTCGTAGTGAAATGCAAAGATTTTTGTTGGAACTTTGGCGCAGTTGGCACCCCACGGTTCTGTTTATTACTCATGATGTCGATGAAGCGATATTGCTTAGTGACCGCATCGTGGTGATGACTCCTCGGCCTGGCACCATAGCCGCTGAGATTCCCGTAACCCTAAAACGACCTAGGCAATGGGATGTTGTCCTCTCGCAGGAATTTCTGCACTATAAGAAGCGAATTTTGTCCGTATTGCGTCGCGAGATTGGGTAAGCTCTGTGCTATTCTGATAGTATCACACGGGGTGGGGGCGCTATCGTGGACGATTCCGCTTTGTTTGAAACCACTTTTGCCTTGTTGCGTTTGCTGGGACGAAACTTTCGCCGGGAGCGGGAGCCGTTAAATATTACGCCCACGCAGTATCATGCGCTCGCTTTGATGCGGGAAGCGGGAACCACAACGTTAATGTCCATGGCGGGTTTGCTGAAAGTTGCAGGCCCCACGGCGACGAGAGCAATTGACGCCTTGGAACAGAAGGGACTCGTTGTCAAAGATCGGGACCCGCAAGATCGCCGCATAGTGTGGTTGCGACTGTCGGATGAAGGAGAAGATTTGTTGATGCGCGAACGGCAGCAACACATTGCCTATTTGCAGCATCTGGGCTCCAAATTGACCCCGGCAGAACAACAGGAATTGGTGCGTTTGTTGCAGAAACTGTTGGCGGGGGACAACCCTTAAATCAAGCTGAGAGAGAGGCTTGGGCATAACGAGACACATTGGACTGATTTTAAACCCGATGGCGGGACGAGACATTCGTCGTTTAGTAGCATTTGCCTCATTGCAATCGACGCCGGAAAAACTTTTAGTGGTGCGTCGGATTTTGGCAGGAATTTCGGTGAACCGGGACAACGTTGATATCTTGATGCCCGGGGACTATGAAGGCCTATCGTCGCTCATCGCCGATGAGGCTAAACATCAATTCGGGTTGGAGGTCACCATCATTGGCGAACTTGCATCTCCGTCGTCGGCCGACACGACCCGATGGTGGGCAGATCAATTGCAAGACGCCGGTGCCGACCTTATCATTGCGATTGGCGGAGACGGAACCCAACGCAATATCGCTCAGGCTCATCCTAAGGTGCCTGTATTGCCGATTGCTGGGGGAACCAATAATGTGGCGTGCTGGAACGGAGATCAGACGGCCGCCGGATATGCGGCAGGCCTTTATGTGATAAATATGGAGCAGTATCAACACACGCTTTCCCCTGCAAAAATCATCCATGTTGCAACCGGCGACAAAGAAGATCTGGCCCTCATTGATGTTGCCATGGTGAGACAAAATTTTACCGGTGCTTTGGCGGTGTGGAATCCTGAAGATGTTGTAGCGTTGGCATTGACTGTCGCAGATCCCACCAGGCCAGGACTTTCTAACGTGGGAGGTTATGTGGATCCGCTTGCTCCCGAAGATGATGCCATGGCATGGATTGATTTAGGAGACAGCGAGAGCGGAACTGGCCCCTACTATGGCGTGTTGGCACCTGGCTTGATGACCCCTTTCTATATTGCTGGACACCGTAAAATTGCTCTTGATCAAGAGCTCGTGCTTCCCACACTCTCTTCGGGAGGTAGCTTGGCATTGGATGGTGAACGGACCATTATCTTGCGGCCGGGGCAAGACGCGATACTCCAAGCACGGCGTGACGGGCCACGGTATCTCCTGCCGAATCAAATTTTGGGTATCCAGATTTCATGATTGATCCGTTGGGTTTCAGGAAGTCTGTCCTGCCTTGGGCAAATGCGGATTTTGTGATGGATGGTTTGGGTATCATGCGTATAAATCCGGGGCTGCTCTTGCGGTGCGTGTATTGGGATTCGCCGGGAAGAACGGGATACGGTGTATTTGGGATTGAATTTGTAGGACACAGAGAAATAGAAGAATTTCACCTCGAGCATAAGCCATGAGGCAGCCCCAGTTTTAATGTCATACTACCCTCGCCGCCCGGGTCGGGGCGGTCATGTCGAATCCCTTATTAGGCGTCGCCAACATGGGACGACGGTTGGTCGTTGCTGATCATAAGAAGGCTAAACACGCCATTAAGCGGGTCGCTCGGTTTATGGGCTACCTCATCCAGACGGTGATTGGGAGAGCCACCGGAGTCTTATTGACGTTGGATTGGACGGATCCCCAAGATGGTGTTCACCAAATTGTCGCATTGAACCTGCGCGCCCATGGGCGCGCGTTACCGTTGGCATGGGTCACCGCCCACAAAGATGGTCTCAAAGACCAGATCGCCATACGAGGTGGCATTGTGTCAACGCGTTGCAACCTTCGTGCCCGTTGGGCACCACGTCATCCTTCTGGCCGACTGCGTCTCCGACCATTGCGCTCGGTTGGCACCGGCTTATTCGCACCCAGGGTTCGGTCAAAATCGGCGTTCGGGGCTGGCGACGGCCACACTCTACCTCCGGGCCCGCCACTGTCCCGTGTTAGGGGATCTCCCCGCGGCCAGGCGGGACTCTGTCGTGTCGAGTGGTCGTCTATTGCGACGGCGAGCACACAGGTCCCTGGTATTTAGTCGTGTCGCCTGGGCTGACGCGGCCCGATTGGTCCGTAGCACGGGTCGTGGCCGCATACGGCCGACGCTTTACCACTGAAGAATGTTTCAAAGACGAGAAAAACGGTTTTTGGATCGATTAGCTCTATCTCGAAAATGGCTCCGATCAACACGAACCGTTTCAGCTGGGTTCAGGTTCAAAACCTGTGATCCATCACAAAATCCCGATACCCGATATTGGAACTAGGTGTAGGGGTAATACCAGCGTCGCTGTCACCCAGTGCAAACGGAAGGCTTAAATGGGAAACTTGTTGATCACCGCGTTGTACTCGTTTTGTGTATCCGTGATGGCGAGCTTGGAATACACCTCCAACGATTGTCGGCTTTCGTGACCGGAGTACGGCTGTATCAGGGCGTCATCAATCCCTTGCTTTTTCAGCCAGGTCAGTAGGAAATGCCGTAGCTTATGTGGGGATACATTCTGGGTCATCTGAGCCTCCTCGGAATACTTGGCCAGAATCTTCCGGATGCCCCGATCGGTGTATTTCTTCTTCCACGATGATTCAAACACATAGATCGCCTGCTTTTTTTTCATCGTGTCGGCATGCATCGCAAGGAGCTCTTTAAATGAATGGGGGAAGGGTACGATGCGATCTTTTTGCCCCTTTCCGTGGTTGATGCGGAATCTGGCACGTATGAAAATCAATGTCCGTCAGTCGAACGTTGATCAACTCGCTGACCCGCATGCCGGTATACATCAGCGTTGGGACGATCATCATGTCTTGAAAATTTTTCGACCGCCAGACCACCTCGTAATACCGTTTGAGTTCATCCTCGGTGGGGACATAGGGCAATTTTTTCGATGCTTTGGGCACGTCGATTTCCAGTTCCGTGCGCAAGTGGTGGAACACGCTCTTCAGGTAGGCATAGTCTGGCCGCTTCCCGCGTAAATACTTGGCGAGTTCGCGCGCTTTCTTTTGGGATGACGTCCGTTTTTCTGTCACGCTAATGCTCCTTCCAAGGGCAATCGTTCGCGCATGTTGAGGCGGAAGATGCCATAGGGGTAAGAAGGGGAGCAAGATCTGCCATTGTTGTTCCAGTAGGGCATCCGTTTTCGGGGTTCGAGAGCGAGATTTTATCATCATCGGTCACCTCATCATTCGAGATCAGTCCCATGATGACTTCGCTATCTCCCATCCAATTTCCTTTACGTTGGAAAAATTTTCTGTCTAAGTTAGCGCATATGGGACGAGTCCTCTGCATTTCTCCTCTTTTCTCCTCACGGGAGGATCTGCCCACTTTACCTGAAGACACAATAGCGGGGTATTCCCAGTCATGCCAACCGCCTTAGCCGATCACAGGGACTTGGATGGCAGCCATTTTAGCTAAACCCATGTCAAAATGAATTAGCGCCAACAGCTTCACAGGATCCCCTCCGAAAAAGTTCCTAAAATAGAGAGTATTGGAACATTATGCTGGCAATCAGTGTATCGAAACCCATCGCGTTAAACAATCGAGAGGCAAAAACCGCGATGTTCAATTTACAAAACCTTTTTCGGAACTTTATCCTTTGACCGAGAGGAGGTTTGTGTATCAATAGAAAATAGATTAGAATCGGTGCAGACCATCCGGTTCCTCGCACAGGGTTTTCCGATCCACAGGCTGTGACGTCTTACAATATAGGGGTACATACGTAAAATGAAACTCACAAAATTCGGCCACGCGTGCGTACGACTGGAAAAGGACGCCCGGAGCCTCGTGATTGACCCGGGCGCGATGACGCCGGAGCCAGGTATCCTGGACGGTGCCGAAGCCGTTCTCATCACCCACGAACACTTCGACCACTTCGAGGCAGACCGCCTCATCACGGCCGCCGCTAAGGAGCCGCGGCTGACTATCTACACCTGCTCCGGAGTTGCTCGGCACCTGACCCAACTCAGCGATCGGGTGCGGGTCGTGGGTAACGACGACGTGTTGTCCGCCGCCGGCTTTGAGGTGTTGGTCGTCGGTGAGAAACACCATTTTAGCCACCCGGACGCGCCACCGGTCGATAACGTGGGGTTTCTGATTGACGAGGAGGTCTTTCACCCCGGCGATGCGCTGACTATCCTCGATGATGTACCAACCCTGTTAGTGCCGGGTCAAGCGCCCTGGATGACGGTGCCGGACCTGATCTCCTACCTCCGCAGGTTGAGGCCGGACCGCGCCTACGCTATTCACGATGGTCTAATTAACGACTGGGGCATCCAAGTGCTTGAGAGCGTGCTGAGCGCCGAGGCCGAGCGGCTGGGCGCCGACATCCGGCGGATAAAACCCGGCGAAAGCGTCGAACTCTAATCATCGAGGCGTCGAGAAAGTCCTTTTCGGTCGGGATTCGTGCCGGGTCCTCAGTCATTGGATATCGCCTGAAGGATTCTTCTGACTGAGTAAAGGAATGCCCAGAGCTGTGCGGAACCTGGATACCCTCCGCTACGGACACACTGTTATCATCACCTCGCGGGGGAGTTTGGGGTGATCTGGCAAAAGCCTTGGTGAGCGGGGGCAGGGGCAGCAGATTGCTAACGGATTTACATTGGGGGACCGCCAACAAAACGCGGAGAACGTACGCTAAGACAATTATTGGCACTGCTTTCTCTACTCTAAGGGATCACGTCACGAAACGAAAACATTGTACGTTAAGCATTTTGAATAAAAAACCAGGTCCTCTGTTTTAGGGATCCCGGTCTTTTGTAATCATCGCTCGCTCTTATACGGTAAAACGCTCGTTACACCAGGTTCTACTTTATATTCATTACCTTTCCACGTGTCATTTCGACCAATTCATCGGTCGTTAATTCAAATACCGCTTTAGGATGTCCTGCCGCCGCCCAGATTGTTTTGAACTGCAAGAGGTCTTCGTCAACGATTGTCGTGATGGCTTCCATATGTCCAAGTGGTGGAACTCCTCCTATGACAAACCCTGTGCGTTCACGTACAAAGTCTGCGTCAGCTTTCCCGAGTGTATCGTTCAATTGACTAGACAGCTTTTTTTCGTTGACACGATTAACGCCGCAGGCAACAACCAATAGTGGATTGTCCGTGCTTTTTAGACGGAAGATAATCGACTTCGCAATTTGTGCAACCTCGCACCCAATGGCCTCGGCAGCCTCTTGGGCGGTTCGTGTACTGTCGGGCAGCTCCACTACTTCGTTTGTGTACCCCAATTCCGCAAGTTTGTCTTGTACGCGTTGGGCACTTTCCTTCAATTGTCCCATCAAGGTGTTCCCCTTCTAAAAATCTGAGTAGTGCATTACGACCTGAATGGTCACATTCAAATCCGTTGAGTTGATGTACCGGTGCTGAACATTGCCAGCAAAACGAATCGCATGCCGTGTTGGTAGCGTGTATATTTCATCATGTATCTGTAAACTGAAGACTCCTGCAACCACGGTTATGTACTCTTGAACACCTTCCTTATGAGGAGATGAAACGTAGCCACATCCTGGACTCAAAGTGATCGAGAAAATCTCTATACGGGTTTGTGGGTCAAACGGAAAGAGTAAATACACTTGGCATCGGCCATGGTCCTCTGTGGCATCAGGTACTTCCTTTTGAGATACAATAAAGACTGCCGCTTCATCGTCTTTTAGCAGCGATGAAAATGATAAGTTTAGACCCGTCGCAATTTTCCACAGTGTTGTGACCGTGGGTTGGGTTTCCCCTCGTTCAATTTGGTGAAGCATACCTTTGCTTACGCCCGTTAGGTCAGCGGCCCTTTCTAAACTTAACCCCCTCTGTTTCCTGATTCGTTGCAAGTTGCGCCCAACCCTGATGTGTATAGCGTCCATGGGGAATACACCTTCTTGTTCATGATATTATACAGTTATAACACTATACAATACAATGTTCACGCTATCTGAAAACTTTACCCCATCAAAATCGAACACGACTGTATTTTTCACAAGCCGGATGCGCTATCAGTTTGCACCTGGTGACAGCGACGCTGGTACTACCCCGTGTACAGGGGGATAGGTTATTTATGCATGTGACTCGATTTCACTACCCGCCGCAAGGCTCCTTTTGTTGTACCGACGATTGACCGGTTGATCGGTGATGCGTGTTAAAAACTCTTGACAACCTAATCATATTAACCATATATAATAAATACACCTTAAATATATTTAAAGGAGTAGGCCAATGGTATCTGGTTGGGACGGGCAGACGAGCCGGAAGTTATCGCGAGTCGATGTACTTAGACAAATGCAACGGTTGCTTGTTACTGGTGCCTGGCGTCCTGGTCAAGTGGTACAGGAACAACTGTTGGCTGCCGAACTTAATGTCAGTAAAACACCGGTTCGTGAGGCGTTGCAACTTATGGCGTTACAGGGCATGGTCAAACCTGTGAGTCGGGTGGGATATATCGTCACCGGCATTGAATTGGCGGATATGGTAGAAGTTTTTCAATATCGCATATTACTCGAGACGGATTTAATCGTGCAAAGGGCCGCGTTGCCTGGGGTGTTGGAGGCTTTGCCTGGTGGGCAGACGGATAGGCAAACGGCCATGGATCTTGAGGCAGACTTCCATCGGACGATTTATTTGCCCTTAGAACCATCCAGGAGACAGGCAAGCCTTTCGGTGTTGGTGGACCAAACTTCTCGCGCCATTATCTATGTAGATCTTTCCGAATCTTTATTAGCCTTGTTACATAACGAGCATGAACAAATTCGTGACGCGGTCATAGATCGGGATGTGGAACTCGCCAGATCTCTCATGGTGGTGCACTTAAGCCATTTGAGGGATTCGGTGTTGGCCAAACTACGACAACAGCTGCGCGAACAAGAAAATCTCCTCTAAGGAGCGTACAGGTGATGAGCGACAATCGGAAATGGCAAGTCCTAGATTTTCACGTGCATTTTGCCGTCAATAATGGAGAGGGTGCTGAACGCAGTTCGGGAGCTCCAAGAGACCAGCTCAATTATTCCCAACGCCAGTACCGATGGATGTTGGAGGCGTGGGATTTTCCCACGCCTGATGCCGAGATTCCCGAGCCCTCTGTGGTCTTGGATGAGTGGATCGATGAATTAGATCGCTATGACTTATCCGGTGTGGTATTTGTGACTGGAGCCGGATCTGCGTTTATGAGCGAAGCTCAAAAACGCCATCGGGATCGGGTGTTTGCGTTTTCTCATGTGGATCTGGATGCACCGAATGCCGTGGAACTGGTGCGCCGTGACATCAATGAATATAGGCTCTCGGGGTTTAAGATGTTTGGACCCAAGCTAGCCAAACCCTTTGATGATCGGTCATATTGGCCGGTCTGGGAACTGCTTGCAGAAAAAGAACTTCCCTTACTCATTCACTTCGGAGTCCTGGGTGGTGGGGGTGGTATCGTATTTCATCCTCGGATGAGCCCTTTGACAGTTGATCCCGTGGCCCGTGCTTTTCCTTCGCTCCCTATTGTTGTCCCGCACTTTGGTGCGGGATATTGGGGAGACCTATTGCAACTGGGATGGGCACACGAGAACGTCTATGTGGATACTTCGGGATCGAATCAATGGATCCGTTGGATGCCGTATCCCCTAACTTTGGAGACCATGGTCCAAAAAGCCTACGAAACCTTTGGACCGGACCGGATTCTCTTCGGCTCAGACTCCAGCTACTTTCCTCGGGGATTTGCCGAACGATATCTAGCTGATCTGATTCGTGCAGCTCGCTACAATGGCATGCCGGATCAAGACCTGCAAAAAATTCTCTTCGACAACGCCTGGCGGCTTTTGCACCCTCACGGTGGACGCCATGGGTAACGAGCTGAGTCACGTGGTGGTAGTGGGGCCGGTGTTTTTAGACGTGGTGATGGCTGGTTTGGATCGGCTCCCGGCATCGGGGGAAGAGATTCATGGAGCCAGCGCCTCGTGGGCGCCGGGCGGCTATGCCATTGGTGCTATTGCCTTTAGCCGGATGGGGATTCCTACTCATCTCTTTACGGAAATTGGGAATGACGAGCTCGGTGCTGTAATACGTGGGCGGCTGGTCGCCGAAGGAGTCGAAGTGTTTTCGCCTCCAAATGTGGATACCACCAACATTGCGGTCGCCCTGAATTGGAATGGAGACCGCGGCATTGTGTCCTATACCCAACCATTTCACGATGCGTCCGAAGAAGTGAGTCAATTTCTCGATGAGACCCCAGGGCTCGTAGTGCTGTCGGCTCGGCATCCGCATGCGCGAAAGATCTGTGAAGTGGCTCATCGAAAAAGCCTTCCTGTAGCCTTGACACTCTCTTGGCATCCTGAGTTCTTAGTGTCTCGCGCCTTACAGCAGTTATTGCCATTTGCGCAGCACCTCTTTTGTAATGTACCCGAGGCGTTACTGGCGACGGGACAGACCGACTTTAGGCGAGCCCTGGCGATTTTAAGTGAATCGGTCGATGACGTGGTGGTAACACGTGGTGCGGAAGGCTCGGTGGCGTTGGTTTCCGGGCAGTTTTATGAGGAGCCCGCGATGGCAATCCTGATGGTGGATGCCACGGGTGCGGGCGATGTGTTTGCGGCTGGGT
This sequence comes from Bacillota bacterium, assembly GCA_021797515.1. GTDB lineage: Bacteria > Bacillota > Sulfobacillia > Sulfobacillales > Sulfobacillaceae > Sulfobacillus_C. The sequence goes on from JAJZZP010000185.1 coordinate 18,132, forward strand.
ATCTGACGGCCAAGTTGCGTGGGTTCCCGGTGGATCAACAATTGCGCATCGGCAATTGGGCGGCGGCACAGGCCATTGGGGAACTTGGTGGTTCCACGGGAGCACCGCGTTGGGAACAGGTCGAGTACTTTTTGGAGTCGGAGGTGCCCAGACGATGAGCCAAGACATTAAGCTCACCATTATTGGGGGAGGTGCCTTTCGGACTCCACGGTTACTGTATGGGCTGATTCGGCATGCAGATTCGCTCAGAATCGATCGCATCGACTTATTTGACCTAGACTCCGAGCGATTACACAGCATGGTGCGACTGTGTCAGCATATTGCTGACAAACTTGGTTCCCCGATTAAGCTCGTGGCTCAGCGGTCGCTAACGCTGGCGGCCGAAGATGCCGCGTTTGTGTTGTTGACCTACCGGGTTGGGGGAGAAGCGGCGCGGGCATATGACGAGCGCGTCGCGCTCGACCATGGCGTGCTAGGTCAAGAGACGGTGGGCCCTGGAGGATTCTTTATGGCACTCCGAAGTCTTCCCGTGACGCTGGACTATGTTGAGGCGATCCGTTGCGTAGCACCGGAGGCTTGGATCATCAACTTCACCAATCCGGCAGGAATTGTGACCGAAGCTGTGTCTCGGGTGGGAGGGGAGCGATTCGTTGGAGTCTGTGATACGCCGTATCATTTGCAGTTAGAAATTGCAGAATTTTTACAGATGTCCGCCGATGAGATTCGGGTGGAGTCGGTGGGATTAAACCATCTTGGTTGGTTTCAACGGGTGTGGCATCGCGGCGAGGATCTCATCCCGGCCTTACTGGCTCGGGTGGACGAATTGGTGGAATCAGTGAGGCCCTTAAGCTTTTTTACGCAAGAGTACCTCAGAACGCTTGGAGTGCTGCCGACAGAGTATGTCTACTTTTACCTTCACCACCAAGACGTCGTGGCACGCATTCAGAACACCGAAAGTCGTGGGGAGCGGATTCGAGGTGTTGCGGAAACCTTTTTTCCGAAACTCCGGAAACTGGTCGCATCAAAACAGTTGGAAGCAGCTTGGACTGAATATGGTCAGACCATAACCAACCGTTCAAATTCATATCTCTCCAGTGAAACGGCCAGTCAATTTGCTCGCGGGCTTAATCCGGATTCGCTGTTTCAGAGCGAGGGCTATGAGGGGGTCGCGATCCGGGTCATGGAGGGGGTGACCGGAGTTGCGGAACGGTCAGTGATTTTGAATACCCCGTCCTATGGCACGGTGCCGTCGTTGGCTCCTCGAGATGTGATTGAGACCACCTGTTTTGTAGACCGTCACGGCATTGTGCCCTTGGCCACGACTTGCACCTTACCTGAGCGGTGTCTGGATCTCATAACCCGCACCAAACGTTTTGAAATTTTAACGATTGCAGCGGCCGAATCTCAACGATTCGACGATGCTGTGGTTGCGCTGGCAGCTAATCCCGTGATGGAGGGTGATGGCGTGCTGTCCGAACAACTGATTCAGGCCCGCATGACCCAAGCGGGTTCACCCAGGTTCAGATAGTGGGGGAGGTGGTCGGGACGGCAGTGGTGAGTATCTGCCAAAAATGAAAGTCGCATGATTGGTGCTGACCCGAGGGTTTTGACTCAATCACGCATGGGGTTCATGTCGCCAATGGTATCACAGTGGTGGATTCGCAAAAGCACTGTCTCGGATTCGTTCTTAGAACACGGCAGAGAGCAGAACCACAACATTAACGGGAGATGATTACATTGACAGGACTTAAACGCAAAGTGGCTACCAGCATTGTAGGAATTTTGGCGGCATCTACGCTCGGGGCGTGCGGGAGCACCGCTGCTAATGCCACGCCTACGGCCGCGGCCAATGCACCAACACACAGTGGAACCTTGACCATTGGGACATATACCTCCTACGAGACATTTGACCCGGCCACCTCGCACACCATGTTGGACCAGCAGATTATGGACAACATTTATGGAACCTTGCTCCAAGTCTCTCCCGCTGGGAAGTTGGTTCCCAACTTGGCCACGCACGTTGCGGTGAGTGCTAGCGGCCTCAAGTATGTAATCACCCTCCGTAAAGGGGTGAAGTTCCAGGACGGCACACCTTTTAATGCAGCGGCCGTCAAGTATAATTGGGAGCGGATTTTGAATCCCGCGACGGCATCCGTACAGGTGTCTAACCTAGGTCCCGTGACCAGCATCGTAGTGAATAGCTCTAACCAACTGACGGTGAACTTATCCAAAGCCTTCGCACCGTTTATGGATAACTTAGCCGGCCCAGTCGGAATGATTGCATCGCCGACGGCGATTCAAAGTGAGGGTTCTTCCTATGGGTCTCATCCAGTAGGCGCGGGACCTTTCAAGTTCCAGAGCTGGGTACCCAATGGTGCGGTAACCTTGGTGCGCAATGCAAGTTATTGGAAGGCTAAAGAACCTTACCTCAATAAAGTGGTATTTGACCCGATTTTATCGGCGTCGACGTTAGTGGACGCCTTAGATAGTGGGCAAGTGCAGATTGCGGACGTCTTAGGACCGAGCCAACTTAAACAGGTCCAATCTTCAGTGGCCCACGTAAGCCAGGTCGCGGGTCTCGGTTGGTTTGGTTTTAACCTAAACCAAACCTCTGGTCCTCTCAGTAACGTGCACAATCGTCGAGCCATTCAGTATGCCATTGATCGATCGGTGATTCGAAACGTGGTGTTTCACGGGACGGGGGCTTTGGCCTATAGCCAGTTCTCGCCGACTTCATGGGCCTATAACCCGAATTTATCAATTCCCTTTAGTGACACCAAGGCGAAGCAAGAATTGGCATTGGCCGGGAATCCCCAGGGATTTAGCTTTACGGTACAGGCACAAAATACGAGTAAGTACATTTTGCTCACTCAGGTGTTGCAGTCGGAACTGGCCAAAGTCGGGATTACGATGCACATCCAACTCTTAGCGCTTTCCACCTATATTACGAATTTGAACTCCGGAGCGTATCAGGCGGACTTTATTAACATGAGCGGGTCGCTAGACCCCAACTCGGTGTCGTATATCTTTGATGAGACATCGGCCGACGTGGTGAAAGATGGATTTGACGACCCCACCGTCAACAATCTCTTAAATGCTGCTTTGGCTACGCCCAACCAGGCCCAACGGAAGACGGACTACCAAACCATCGCGGCTCGAATGGCTAACGATGTGCCGATGGTGGACCTGATTAACCCGGCGATTATTGTGGGTGTCAATAACAAGGTGAATGGCTTCATTAACTTCCCAACCCAGTACTTCTATTTGGGACGGGTGTCGTTGGGTAGTAAATAAATAAGCGAAGGAGTTGAAGGCAATGGTGCAATATTTGATTCGGCGGGTATTCTTAAGTATTCTCACCGCCTTATTGGTGGCCACCATTGTCTTTAGCCTGGTGCATTTGGTACCTGGCAATCCGGCGGTGGTCATTTTAGGGATCCAAGCCAGTCCAGCCGACATCCGTACCTTAGATGCAGAGCTCCATCTTAATCTGCCTCTTTGGAGGCAGTATCTGGATTGGCTTGGATCGCTAGTGCAGGGGCACTTGGGCACCTCAATGATCTTTCATGAACCCGTCACCACGTTGCTGTTCCAGAGCCTGCCGAGAACCATTGAGCTTTCCTTGGTGGCCTTGGTGCTGGCTATCTTGATCGGGGTTCCAATTGGGGTATTAGCGGGTGCTCGCGAAAAAGGGATCTGGGATCGGTTTTCTTTGGGGATGTCTACGGGCGGCGTCGTGCTTCCAGGCTTTGTGATTGGATTATTGTTGATTTATGTGTTCACGTATCGCCTGCATTGGTTGGCAATTACCGGGGTGGCCCATACCGGAACGGCGGCGTGGATCAACCCCCTGGCTTATGTATTGCCTGGGCTTACCCTCGCTATTGGATTGGCGAGTCCCTTAATGCGGGTACTGCGTGGAGAAGTCATAACAGTGGCATCGAGTGACTACATTCGAACCATGCGGATGATGGGGATATCTGAGAGGCGCCTCTTATGGAAATGGGTCTTTAAGAACGCGCTTATTCCGTCGATAACGTTTCTCGGGACACAACTCGGTCTCCTGATGGGTGGCGTTGTCATCATCGAGAATATTTTCTCGATACCCGGGATGGGGAATCTCATAGTGACGGGGATCTTTAATAAGGATTATCCGGTGGTGCAAGGAGCCATTCTGGTGATGGCATTCATGGTGATTATCGTGAACTTATTGGTGGACCTCTTGTATGCCGTGATCGATCCACGGATTTCATACCGGTAGGAGGAGATTGCCATGGCAGCCACGCTAAATGTTCAAGGAATCGGGGACGAGATGTCGGTTAGGCATAGGGCGTTTAGGAAGTTTTTCCATCGGCCCATGAACCTGGTTGGGATGGGGATCATCTTTGCTATCGTGGTGGTGGGCGTAGGTGCCCATTGGATTGCGCCATATCCTGCGGATGCGACAAGTTTTGCTCATGTGTTAGAGGCGCCCTCGTCCCGACATTGGCTCGGAACGGATACTTTGGGCCGTGATGTGCTGAGTCGGATTATCTATGGCACCGATGCATCACTTCTAGCAAGTTTGGGGGCGATCTCAGTCGCCCTTATTGGAGGATCTGTGGTGGGGCTTATTGCGGGGTTTTTTCAAGGGTCCCTCTTAGATGAAATCCTGATGCGGATCATGGATGCCGTTTTAGTGCTGCCACCCCTGGTGTTGGCGGTCGCGTTGGCCTTTGTACTTGGACCTGGTATCGGGAATGCGATGGCCGCGATTGCGGTAATATTCAGCCCGCAATTTGCTAGGGTCGTTAGATCTAAAGTGCTCACCGTGCGAACCTTGCCTTTTGTCGAGGCGGCCCGCAGCTCGGGTGCTAATTCTGGTCGCATCGTATTGCGTCATATATTGCCCTCAGTGATCCAACCGGCGATTGTCCTGGCTACCTTAGATCTGGGGAGTGCCATTATTGTGGAAGCCTCTTTGGCATATTTGGGATTGGGTCTACAACCACCCGATCCCAGCTGGGGCTTTATGATTAGCTCAAATGTGAACTATTTATCTCAAGCTCCATGGCTTATCTTTGGTCCCAGTATAGCGATTGCGTTGAGTGTGTTTGGAGTGACGATGATAGGGCAGGGATTAGGGGAATTGTAGGTGAGGATCGGTACCATGTCGGTGAAAGTTAAGGGAACGACTTGACCGGTGGCTAGTCTGGGAGCCACCCTGGTGGTGCCCATTGACGGTGGGAGGCAGTCCCGCGCCGTTTGTTAAAACGACTTGGCCTGGTATTGCCTTTTGGTGTCCAGGTCATGTGGCGTTTCGGCTCTGCTCGTCGGCTCGATGGGCCCCGCTGAGGAGTGCAGCTGTCTGGCGCCAGACGTGAATATAGCTGTTGAATTCGCTCCCAGAAAGCCGACGAACCAAATGCATCAACTTTTCTTCAGAACCGAACAAGATTCTCATATACTGCGCAATAATAAATTTGTTTCCCAGATTGTCATGAATTTATACGGCCCGCCTTATGTATGTAGGGGAGGGAGTGCCATGGATGGGCCGATTATTGGCAATGATTTAGCTACGGCAATAAACCGCTTAGGCAGTATTCGTCGACAGCTCAAAGAACTGGAAACCGAGGAATCGGTACTACGCAATGAAATAATGACAGCATTGGTAGAATGGCCCTTAAAATGGTTTCCGGTTCGGGTCGGCGCCTATGAGGTGCGCAAGCAAATTCGCAGTGGGAAGGTTGATCAGGAACAAGCCGCTAAGATATTGCTCGACAAAGGACTTTTGGCCCAAGTGGCATCGGTTCCAGTAATCCAGGATAACGACCGTATTTATCTGTTGCGGGCTGATTTGTCCAGTGTTGAAATGCCACGCCAGTCGCGAGGTACGCTCATAGCTGATTATGACGCCGCGGTTGGGGAACGTCCAGTGATTGGAGGGGAGGATATCCAATCATTTTATCAGGCGGGGCAATTAACGACCGAAGAATGGCGAGAGTGCTTCAAAGATGGCAAACCGCTCATTGAAGTGCTGATGGTACGATAATGGGATGGTCCCCAGGTTGCTCTTGATTCATGGCAATAATCTTTCGATACAACTCCGCACTGGGACGGGGGGTGCGCTCTAATGTCTCGTAGTTGACGTCGATGAGTCCAAAGCGTGGACGATAGCCTTCCGCCCATTCGAAATTATCTAGCGCCGACCAATGGAAGTAACCCCGAATATCGACGGCTTCACGTTGTGCTTTAGCGATTTGTTCCAGATGAGCAATAAGGTAATGTTGACGATCGCCGTCATCATCGGTAGCAATACCGTTTTCCGTTATCAGGATCGGCTTTCGATAGAGTTTTAAGTGCTGCAGCATATGGTATAAGCCTTCGGGGAAGATTTCCCACCCCATTTGGGTAACCTGCGCACCGGGTTTGGCCATAATCGGCATCAGTCCGCGGCGGGCGGAAATCCATTGTCGAGTGTAATAGTTGACGCCGAGGAAGTCTTGATGGTTTTGGACCTTATCGATGAAGCGCCAATTGAAGACTCTATCAATTAAAGAGGTCATGGTTCGGTCTGCCAGTGAATAGGCGCTGTAGGGCATAAAGTAGGCTAAATGGTGGGCCAATCCAACCAGAGAATCGGGGAAGCGCTGTTTAATTTCTTGGTACGTTTTGTGATGGAGACCAATCAGGCGATTGGTTAAAATCCGTCCTTTGACCAGATTACGCTCTCCGGGCGGCCAGGCTCCTTCGACATATCCCATCACCGTATACACCATGGGCTCATTGATGGTGATCCATAGTTTTACGGCGTCTCCTAAATGATCCAAGACATAAGACACGTAATCAAGAAAATGCCGCTCGGCATCCGATGCGAAAAATCCGCCCTGATCAGCAAACCATTGGGGAAAAGTAAAGTGATGCAAGGTGATTAAGGGTTCCATTCGCAGCCGCCGCAGTGTGTCAACGATGCGGCGATACCGTTTTATCGCTGTCGTGGAAAATTCTCCTGGTTTGGGTTCAACACGGCTCCATTCAATGGAAAATCGGTAGGCGTTCCAGCCTAGTTGGGTAAACAGTTTTAAGTCTGCATCCGGATTGGAAAAATGGTTGGTACTGCGTCCAGACCGCTCGCGGTTCGTGACGTGACCACTGTCCTCCCATCGCGTCCAATCGTTGTTGGTATTACCCTCAATTTGATGGCTAGAGGTGGCTGCGCCCCATAAGAACCCGGGCAGTGTGCTTGGCCAGTTCATTGGCTTATCACCCCCCAACCCCCATGCGCACCCGGATCGCCTGCGGCAGGGTCCGGATGGTAATAGGAAGATGACCAATGAGTTCGCCGTCCGCATGAACCCAAAGATTCGGTGGACCTTCCACGGTAAGTTCCGGCGTCGACAAGACTTTGACTTTTCGGTGGTCGACATGGTTGCCCCGAAAAACGCGGGCTAATAGGGGCAAAACTCCCAATGGGGAAATGGCTCCAACCCAGACGACTTGGAAACGGCCGTCAAAGGGAGAAGCTTCCGGGCAGATTTTCATCCCACCGGCATAATATTGGGTATTGCCGGCTGCAATCAAAAAGGTGCGTTCAGTGCGCGAAGCTTCGGTTAACGTGACTTTCATCATTTGACTGCGATAGCCGATCATGTTATGCAGAATACCGCGAATAAACACCCAGGTGCCATTACCTTGCTTTTTTCGCTGATTGACCCATCCAGCGACCTCGGCATCGAAGCCGACCCCAGCCACCGTTAGGAAGTAATGGTCGCCAACCTGACCAATATCAAACGGCCTGGCCAGCCCGTTCAATCCAATGTCTAGGGCGTCTAGGGGATTTTTAGGGTAATTCAAAATTCGTACTAAGTCATTTCCAGTGCCTGCTGGAATGACACCGAAAATGGCCCGTCCTTGGGGCATGAGGCCATTAATCACTTCATGGTGGGTGCCGTCACCCCCTAGTGAAATAACGGTTATGTTTTCGTCGTCGGCCACCGCAAGGGCCAGCTCGGTTGCGTGACCAGGCCGTTTCGTACGCTGAACTTCGACGCCCAAGGCCTCAATCTTTGGCTGCAATTCATGATAAATACGTTCTCCCTTGCCGTTTCCGGCAGCTGGATTATAGATAATCAGTGCACGCGTGCTAATAGTAACTCCCCCATTGGATTCTTCAAGTTGCCGATGAAAAAAATTCGACATCTAGGTGGGAGTTCCTGCTATCGTAACAGGGTGCGACATGCGAGAATTTCATCTTTGTATTCGTGTTCGTTGTCGACAGGAGTTTCTAAATAAAATGGAATTTTTTCGAGTCTCGCATCGTTTATGACTTGTCCCAGCATTTCTCGTCCCATGGCACCTTGCCCAATTAATTCATGGCGGTCTTTATGCGAGTTAAATGGAACTTTGCTGTCATTAAAATGGATGGCCTGCAGCCGGGTCATGTATTCGGGATTGTCGAACCCGGGAAACTGGGTTGGATTTTGTGGATCCAGTATGCCGGCAGCAAAGGCGTGCTGGGTGTCAAAACAAAATCCCACTTGTTCCTTATCAAATGGTTCCACAATGGCGAGTAGCTGGTCCATGGTAGTGCCGATTTCAGAGCCTTGCCCTGCCGTGTTTTCGATCAAGATCATTACCCCTTGGGTGGTGTTCTTTTCCAGCGTTAGCTTTAGGGCTTGGTGCATACGATCAATGCCGAATTCTATCCCGTTCCCCTTGTGTTTGCCACAGTGAACGACTACGCCATACGTACCGCGTGCCTCGGCAATGACTAAATCTTGCACCAAGGCGTTCACTGATAAATTAAACAGTTCATCTTCTGGGCTCGCAAGATTGATCAAATAGGGGGTATGTCCCACCGAAACCAAATCCCGTTCTTTCATTAAGGCCTTGCCACGGGCCGCGTCATTGCGGTCGAGAGGTTTGGCCCCGCGAAATCCTCGTGGATTTTTCGTGAAATATTGAAAGCACGTGGCTCCCAATTCTGGGGCCGTGTTCACCGTTTTGGTAAAGCCCTTGGCCACACTCAGGTGACAACCAATGCGCATCATATTAGCTCCCTGTCGATTACACGTTGACAATATGATGCCGGAGTCTCTGATACTCGTCAAGTTTTGTAGATGTCGCTAGGACGGACGGTTATGCAGCAATTGCCATGAGGATATGAACATTTTAAGAAGGATTTTGCCTGGGGCAACGAGAACCTATAAAAGGACATCGTGCAGGGAAGGATGGTGGTCTCAGTGACCGCGAAGTATTGGATGTATCAGGAAATGTGGGACGCACTTAATGGATGGCAAGAAGAATTTCCTGAATTAATGACAGTTACCGTTTTGACTACGAGCCGCGAGGGTCGCGACTTGCCGGTTGTGGCGCTAACCGACCATCGTACTGGGGGTCATAATACCAAACCTGCGTTGCTGGTCGATGCCAACATTCATGCGGGAGAAGTTGCCGGGAATGCGGCAGCTATGTTTTTTATTGAACGATTACTGCGAAGTTACGGCCATCAGAGAGATCTAACTGAGCTTATCAGTACCCGTACCGTTTATGTTGTGCCTCGTCTGGCCGTTGACGGCGCCGAATTGTATTTAACCACTCCGCATCGACTGCGTTCGAGCCCGCGCTTATACCCCTATTCAGAGCCTCCGCATGGGTGGGTTCCCCATGACGTTAACGGAGACGGGTGGATTCTGTCCATGCGAATTGTGGCGAAGGACGGCGCGTTTGCCATGGATGAACTGGACCCACGGGTGATGCGTCGCCGGGAACCGGGGGAGGTGGGCGGCACCTATTATCATGTTTTTGTTGAGGGCCACATTGATCCGACTGCCCGAATGGGTACAATGCCAGCGTTGGCTCAAATGAAACTGAGTCGTCGTGAAGGAATGGATTTCAACCGCAACTTCCCGATAAGGTGGGCGGGAGAGAGCGGACAGTCTGGCGCTGGACCATTCCCATTATCGGAGCCAGAAATCTATGGGTTGGCCAAATTTGTGGAGGCTCATCCCAATATTGCCGCCTATGTTGCGCTTCACACCTCTGGTGGTGTGATTTTACGCCAACCATCGACCGGGGCTGACACTGTGTTGTCGGAAACAGACCGCGAACTATATACCCGGGTGGCGGAAATTGGGGAAAAGGTGAGCGGATATTTTGCTCGATCCAACTACTGTGCGTTTGCTTCCGGCCATGAAAAGATTTTAATGCCGGGTGCTGCTGATGATTGGATGTACGACCATCAAGGAGTATTAGCCTTCACAGTAGAAATATGGAACCTAGCGCATGCGGCGGGAGCACGCGGGTATGCGGAACATGGAGTTTCTGAATTGATGAAGCGAACATTAGAGCAAGAACGAGATGATGTGCGAAAGATCTATGCGTTTGTAGACCGCGAAGAAATCGAGGATGGATTTTTCCCGTGGACCCCTATGGACCATCCTGATTTGGGACCAGTGGAAATTGGGGGCCTCAACCCGAAATATTTGGTGCAAAATCCTCCTTTGCGGTTTTTGCCTCGCGAATGTGAACGGGTAGCGGCGTTTTTGGAGCGATTAGGGCTTTCACTACCACAGTTAACCATCGGATCTGTGTGGTCTACGGAAGAAGGCCCCGGGATCTATCGCGTGGTAGCTGAGGTGATTAACCGCGGGTATCTTCCGACCTCAAGCACTGCGAAGGGCAAAGAACTTGGCGCCACAGGAATTGCCGCCTCTATTGAAGGCGCAGACATTGTTGATGGACAATCTCCAACCATTATAGGCCATCTGGATGGTTATGGAGATCAAGGCTCTTATGAACCGCCGACCAGCCAAAGAGGATACGCTCATTGGGTTGTCAAAGCGCAATCGGGATCGGTGCTAACCATCGTGTTCTCGGCCCCACGGGGGGGACGGGCGGCTACTACGGTAACGCTCGTCTAAATTTTGGCGCAAAAAGGAGTATGAATGTGTTTGGACAGGATTTGAAGTTGCTTGTGCCAGCGGCTTTGAACCATACCTATCTAAATGTCGGAACACTTGGCCCTACGCCGACTACAGCTCTCGCGGCAGCGGCTGCTCAAGAGCTTGAGTGGGAGGAAGTGGGTCCGGGTCATGTTCCCTTCTATCTTGGAGCTAGGGCCGAAATGCGAAAATTTTCTGCCCGCTTGGAACAGAATTTTAGCGGCGGTACGGTAACCCTGACCGAAAACAGCAGCGCGAGTATCTTGCGGATTTTATGGGGGTTGGACTTCAAAGCGGGTGATGAAGTCATCACCAGCGATCAGGAGCATGGCGCCGTGCTCTATGCGCTGTCCTCCGTTGCTCGGCGCTTTGGGTTGGTGGTCAAAATTGCTAGTTTGACAGCCGAAAACGGTATCGTATCGGAGGTCAGGCGTCTCTTGTCGTCAAAAACTCGTCTGGTGATTATCAGTCAGGTTTCCTATCTCACGGGCTGGGAAATACCTGTGGCGGCAATAGCCGAAGAAACCCGGCGTTATCCGGCGTGTAGATTTTTAGTGGATGGCGCCCAAGCCTTAGGTAACATTGTGGTGAATCCCGAATCGTCGGGAGCCGACTATTATGTGTTTTGCGGGCATAAGTGGATGATGGCCCCGGCAGGATGGGCTGGACTTTGGGTACGCAGTGGACGTCTGGAAGATCTGTTCACGGTTTGGGCCGATGAAGGAGAACTTGACGCTCTTGTCTTAAGCGGTCATCCGTATCCTCCCCAGTTGGAAAGGGGATCTGCTTTGGAGTTTGGTAGCCGCAGCTGGCCGCGGATCGTGGGCTGGGCGATTACCTGGGATTATTTCGAGGAGGAGGGGTTTGCGCACCAGGCCTCTTATCAGGGGGACTTGGCGAATTCGGCACGAGATCGAATTGCTTTGCTGGCGGGATATCATCCTGTGGCCCCAATCGACCCAATGATGAAGACGACCGCTTTGATGACGGTGCACAGTGATGTGTTCGGATCCGCTATAGCGGAAAAAATGTGGCAAAAAAATATTTTTGTCAAACCTGTTGATGAATATCAGGGAATGCGCATTTCCTGGGCGTTGTTTAACACGGCGGATGATTTAAACCAATTGGTGGAAGCCCTAATCTCGTTTTGAACCTCCCCGCCCTAAAGGGCGGAGATTCTGGGGGAACCACCGTGGCTGCGTCGCGGGTCGTGAGACCCTGGGAGTGACCCTCCTGACTCGCCACCGTTTATCCCACCAGCAATTTCCCGGGGTTCAGCCGGACTACGCCTTAACGCTCCCCGGAGGGGAACGGGACGGCGATACGTGATCCGTGTTATTTCTACACGTCAGATTCTAATGCCACCGTTTTTTAAGTGGCTATGAGGGTTCGCATGTTTTAACGTCTTATCATGACGACGCGATACATTTTACGTCCCCCACGAATTGCGGGAGACAACCACACTAACGTATCCAGTTGTCAAAGAGCGAACGTACGTATTTTAGCAAAAGATTTGCCTGACGGCAACACCTTATATCTCCGCCCCAAGGCCCCGTCAAAGTCCTCCCTAATCAAATAGCGCATAACGTTGAAATTTAGGATGGACTTTTTCTAGAGGATCTGCTATCGTGGCCTTATGCATACAGACCCCGCGACCTACCAAGGAACATTGGTGCCAGATTGGGCATCCGGGTGCGCCTTAAATTTGTGGTCAAGCAGCA
>JAJZZP010000166.1 GCA_021797515.1 Bacillota bacterium
TGATATCACTCCGTTTTTGGTTGATTTGGATAGCACCTTAATTATACCAAAAACCCAGTATTCATGCGGGTTTCGCGGCTTTTTATCCCGTTAAATTTGTTGTGATTTCGGGGTGCGAAACTCAAGTTACGAAACTTGTTCATCCACGGTTTCATTTCGGGATCGGTGAAACGTTTCCCAGTCACCTTCGCTGCATTGCCATCCGCCGTATCGACCATGCCGCAGTTTAGGCACCTGAAATAATCCCCTGCACGGTTATCTTCTGCCGTGAACCCGCTGTGCGAACATTCCTGACTCGTATACGCCGATGCAACCGCTTCCAGGCAAGAACCTCTTGCCTGGGTCTTAAAAGATGCCCGTTCGTTGAGCACGCTGCGCATCCACAAGGATACTGTGCGCAACATTTTCTTGCCTTTGGCCTTGCCACGCATAGGACTTAAATCTTTCACAATGACACGTTTGGGTTGTTGCGCCAATAGTTCATTCAGTGCGTGGTGGCTTTCGTTAGCAAACGCGGACCGTACTGTTGCACGCTGGGTCGTTTGTTTCTTTTGACCAAGATTACGCTTGTGCACCTTTCGCCAGTGAAGGCTGCGTTCTTCTTTAGTGGCAAACTCTTTATTCTTGGCGGCATCGCGACTCTGATTGCGCTTCTTGCCTTTATCCGATACGTGGGGATCCACGTTCGCCAGGACGCGACCAAAGTCGGTGAAATTCCCAAACCCATCTTAACGCGCATTCGGGGGCGTTAGTACCGTCGTGCTTGCCCCCGATCAGCCGATTTTGCTATCCCGCCACGAAAGGATGCACTCAACACGAAACGTTCCAGTCTTGTCCAAAACGAACCGTCACAAATCCGGATATCGCAAGTATTTTTCTTTAGCCCGTACTGCTCCAAATATGTTATGTTTCCTGAGACCGTTGGCGATGCCGCAATCGTTCGGCCCGCCGTGTCACGGCCGCTTGAAATCGTTCTTCTTCCTCCGGTGTGCTAAGAATCAGCGGCGGAATCTCGGCCGGATGTCCATTGGAGTCCAAGGCCACAAAAGTCAAATAGGCGGTACTGGTCTTTTTGATGTCTGCAATCGTCAAATCTTCCCGAAAAACCTCGACCCCAATTTCCATCGAAGTGCGTCCAGCCCAGTTGATCTGGGCGACTAGATGCACCACTTGCCCTACAGTAATCGGATGGAGAAATTCAAGACTATCAATGGATACCGTAACGGCTACGCGGCCTGCGTGACGCGCCGCGGTCATAGCAGCCGCCAAGTCAATCCAATGCATTACACGGCCGCCCAAAATGTTGCCCAAAATGTTGGAATCACCCGGCAACACTAATTCCGTCATTTCGGTGCGCGAGTACAAAACAGTTCTTCCCTCAGTTAAATCCACTCTTTAGGTCACTTCCTTGCAAGATTTAGGCGCTCCGGGAGACACTTGCCATCGATTGGTATAAGGTCCGAATGAGCGCCGCATGCTAGATGGCAATAGCCAACATATCCAGTCTACCAGTCTAAACCAGAAGGGACGAATTGTATTGGGAATTAGAACCTCATCCGGTCGGTCAGGTCGTACAAAGTCCAAGCATCGGCAAGCGTTTCAAAAAGATCTTACCTCACGGACATTAACCTTGCTGACTATTGGAGGAATAATGGGGTCGGGCCTCTTCATGGCCAGTGGTTTGGCCATGCGCCATGCGGGCCCGGTTTCCCTAGGGTTGTTCGCCATCGGTGCGTTAGCAATGTACCTGGAGATTTCCGCTTTAGCGGAAATGTCGATTGCTACACCCACCCCAGGGTCATTCTTAGTATATACCCAACAAGTGCTGGGCGCGGGTTGGACATTCGTCTCCGGTTGGATTTTTTGGTTTTCCAGCGTATTAACCATGTCCAGTGAAGTCACCGCTGCGGCTTTGTTCACACGGCTCTGGTTTCCTGGCATTGCGCTATGGATTTGGTCCCTGGTATATTCCATACTGATTGTCACCATTAATTTCGCCAGTGTGCGCGGTTTTGGCACCATCGAAGGGATTATGGCAGGGGTCAAAACCACCGCCGTATTAGCCTTCATCGGTGCCATCATATTGTCATTGTTTCATGTATTCCCAGGTTCGCAAACCCCTGCGCACCCACTACATAATTTTACCGCCCACGGAGGGTGGTTGCCCAACGGCTGGTATGGAGCGATGCCCGCTATGCTCCTGATTCTCTTTAGTTACGCTGGTACCGGGGTCATTGGCTTGGCTGCTGCGGAGACCAAAAACCCCACTCCAACCATTCGTTCAGCCATCCGTAACACGGTGCTTCTCATTACCGTGATGTATCTCGGGGCCATTTTTCTGATTCTCGCATTGGTTCCGTGGAACCATATGTCGTCTCACATTAGTCCCTTTATCCTGGCGCTGCGCACAACACACATTCCTTATGGCGGTCTCATTATGAATATTGTATTGCTGTTCGCCGTACTGTCTACCATGAACGCTGCCTTGTACTCCAATGTCCGTGTGCTGTATGGATTGGCGCACGCAGGGCACGCCCCCAAGACTTTAGGCAAACTCAACAAAAAAGGCTTACCTGCGCATGCCATTTGGATGAGCGCAGGACTCTTGGCCCTCACTATTGTCTTAGCCTATCTGCTGCCGGCTAAGGCTTATGCTTATCTAGTTACCGCGACCGGATTTCAAGCCATGTTCATTTGGCTGACGGTGCTTTTGACCCACCTCTATTACCGCCCTTATCTGCAAAAGCACCACCCGGAGAAATTAACCTATAAACTGTGGGGATTCCCCTACACCACCATTTTGGTTATGGTCATTGTTATCTTTGCGTTAATGGTGTCACCGCTCGCCAAAGGCGAGTTATACGGCGCAGCGGTTGGTTTCGCTGGGATACTAATTGCGTGGATCGCATGGCTTATTGCCAAACCCTATCTATTATCCCATGCCCCTAATACCAACGGCGGAGGACGCGTCTAATATCGCTACCGCCTCAACATGATCAGTGCGCGGGAACATGTCGACCGGCGTCACCCGCGTAAGTTGGTAGTGCTGTTTCAGCAATCCGATATCTCTGGCCAGTGTGTCGGGATTGCAGCTAACATAGATTAGCCGGTTAACGTGCACCTTGTTCAACGCATTAATCACATCAGGAAATAGCCCCGCACGGGGTGGATCCAAAATCACGGCACCGGGCATTTCCTGATCATGGGCGGCCCATTGGGGGATGATCTTCTCGGCTTGGCCCAATACCATCACCACGTTGGTCGCCCCGTTTTCGGCAATGTTGGCATTAGCATCTAGGACAGCTTGACGATTCACTTCCAAACCCTTGACCCGGGCAGCATGTTCTGAAGCCAAGATGGCCAAAGTGCCCACACCCGCATACAAGTCCCACACTACCCGAGTGCGTTTGGGAATCGCGCCAATGGCCAATCGATACAATGTCTCCACTTGCATAGGATTAATCTGAAAGAAAGATTCGAAAGAGACCACAAACGACTTCCCTAAAATTTCTTCATGAATGTTCGGTTGCCCAGCCAACAGGCGGGTTTCCGATCCCAAGACCCGATTAGTGGGAGCACCATTGAAATTGACCCCTACCCCGGCCAACTGGGGTAATTCCTCGACCAACCCATCGGCAAGTTGCTGCAAGCGATCATCCCATCGGCTCACCACTAGCAATGCCAGCATCCGTTGTTCTCGGTCAGAAGACCGTAACAGCAAATGGCGTAAAATTCCGTGGCCGGTCACTTCATCGTATGGAGGAAGTACCAACGCATTAGCCATATCCATTACCGGGAGGAGGACGCCATTAATCTGCGCATCCTGAATGTCACACTGTTGGATGGCTACCGCACGATGAGTCCCGCGTGCATAAAGGCCCAAAAATGCCTGACCGGGCACTCCGCCCCATGGAAATTGCCCTTTATTGCGATATCCATGCGGATCCTCCATACCCACGATGGGATCTAGAGTCGGATTTGGCATCTCTGCAACGCGTAACAACGCCTGGCGCACGCGATCTTCTTTATAGGCCAATTCCTCGCGATATTCCCAATGTTGAAAGGCACACCCACCACATTGATCAAAGATAGGGCAACCTGGTGTGATACGCGCAGGCGACGAGTACAGACACTTAATTGCCTGGGCTCGAGAAAAGTTCTTGCGCACCTCGGTGACCACGGCTTCAACATCTTCTCCAGGCAGCGCACCTGCAACGAAGACGACCCGGCCCTCATCATCACGCGCCACTCCTTCCCCATGTTGTCCCATTCGGTCAATGTGAACTCTGATGGAATTAGCCATTGACGTTAACCGCAGGCTGATCCAGCCATACCTGGTGGTCCTTGATGGAGAGATTTACTCCCATGGGAACGGTCACCTTGCGCAGACCATGTCCCGCTGGCAGTCCCCACCAAAGGGGAATCTGGGCTCGTTGGCAGATATCACGCACCACATGCACCGCGGTATACTCGGCAATGTCCTTAGGAGAATCGCATTGGGTCGCTTCCCCAAATACCACGCCTTTGGCCGCCAAAAGTACTCCTGCTAACCAAAGATGTGTCATCATGCGGTCAATGCGGTAAATTGGTTCGTTGACTTCTTCCAAATAGAGAACCTTCCCGCGAGGCTGCACAGCATAAGGAGTTCCCAGACTTCCCGTCACCAGCGACAGATTTCCCCCGGTCCAAGGCGTGTTTTCCAGGTGATCGGGTGTCCAAGGGTTCATGGGTTCCAGTGCCGTATCTCCAATCGGCCCATATCCGCCAGTCAACAAACGCAACGCATCATCGCCGTTTTGTGTTGACCAATCCATTTCCGCAATTGGCCCATGAAACGTCACCCAGTCATAACGGCCCTGGAAATATAGATGCAGAGCCGTGATATCGCTATATCCCAATAATATTTTAGGAAACATTCGATTCCAATCTACACGGTCCAAGTAGGGGAAGGTGCGCATTGAGCCCCAACCGCCACGGGCGAGAAATACGGCGTCTACCCTGTCGTCCAAAATAGCATCCATCAAATCTTGGGCGCGATCTTGATCCTGACCTGCCATATATCCCCATTGATGGAAGACATGTTCTCCAAGCGTCACCCGATACCCGCGTGCTGTGAGTGTCCTCAATCCCATGTCTAACCGAGTCGGATCCACCCGGCCTGCGGTGGCAACGATCCGGATGTGGGAACCCTCTTGCAACGCATGCGGAACTTTAGGCATAAGCTGCTAAAACCTCCCGAAGCAATGCATTCACTAAATCAGGCTTAGCTTGTCCTTTAGTTTGCTTCATCACTTGGCCGACTAAAAACGTTAGGGCTTTTTCTTTACCGCTCAAAAAGTCTTGGACCACGGCCGGATTGGCGGCGACCACAGCAGACACAATTTCCTTGATGGCGTTCCGATCGGTGATTTGACTTAATCCTAGACGTTTTACCACCGCCTCCGCCGTCTCCCCTGTCTCAAACATGGCCTCCAAAACCTCTTTCGCCATTTTACCGGAGAGTGTGCCCGATGTAATCAGCGTGAGCAAAGATGCCAATCCATCCGCGCTCACTTGCGGTGTAGCAAAGTTTAAGCCTTTGGCGTTCATTAACCGCGAATAGTCAGACAGCAGCCAGTTCGTGACCAGCCGAACGTCGGGGACTAATTCCACGACTTGTGACCAATAATGATAAAGGTTAAGGTCTTGCACCAACACCTCGACATCACGTTCCGCGACCCCGCGCTGAGCCAGATGTTGCCTCAACTCATCCGGCAACTGGGGCAAAGCCTCTCGCTGATTCTGGAGCCAAGTTTCGCTTAATACCAGAGGAGGAAGGTCCGGTTCCGGAAAATATCGGTAGTCGTTGGCTTCCTCTTTACTGCGTTGACTGTAGGTACTACCACTGGCGTCGTCAAATCCTCGAGTTTCTTTGACAATTCTTTGGCCAGTTTGCAGCAGTTGTCGCTGACGGCTAATTTCAAATTCAATGCTTCGCTGCACGTTGCGAAACGAATTGACATTTTTAATCTCAACCCGCGGCAAATCCGCCAAAGACCCGGTATAGTCCAAGGGCCGCAACGAAATGTTAGCATCACATCGCATCGAGCCTTCTTCCATTCTGAGATCTGAAATATCCAAGTAACTAAGAATGGTTCTCAGCTCAACCAGGTATTGGCGGGCTTCTTCGGGAGAATGCATCTCAGGCCGGGACACGATTTCAATCAAGGGCACGCCAGCGCGGTTTAAATCCACCAAAGACCCCTCAGCATCCTCTAACCGCTGCCCTAGATGATTCAATTTACCCGCGTCTTCTTCCATGTGGATCCTTTCAATCCCAATGTCGCGTTTGCCATCGGACGGTTGAATGGTTACGTGCCCATTTTCCGCCAATGGCTGATCATATTGCGAAATTTGGTAAGCTTTAGGAAGGTCTGGATAAAAATATTGTTTACGGTCAAACTTGCTGTAGGAATTCACCGTGCAGTGCAAGGCCAACGCCGCTCGAGCCGCCAGGGCAACCGCTTCACCATTTAACACCGGCAACACACCAGGCAGCCCCAGACAAACGGGACAGGTTTGGCTGTTGGGATCTTGGCCAAAGGCATTGGCACAGCCACAAAATAATTTGGTTTGGGTCTTCAGTTCTACGTGAACCTCAAGACCAATTACCACTTCATATTGATTGGTCATTCTTGGATCCCTCCAGACAGTGGCCACTCAGGTGGGGGCAAAATGGCCTCCAAAGCGCTGGCAGCGCTTAATACACGATCTTCGGACAATGGAGGTCCCATCCATTGCAATCCTACCGGCAATCCGTCCACCAATCCGACAGGCTGGGATAAACCGGGAATTCCGGCTAAATTGGTGGTCACGGTAAATATGTCTGTTAAGTACATCTGTAACGGATCGAGATCACGCTCTCCTAATTTAAATGGAAGGTCTGCAACTGTAGGCGTCACTATCAAATCCACCTGGGCAAAGGCGTTGTCGAAGTCTTGCCGGATTAAGGTTCGTACCTTCTGCGCCTTGAGATAGTAGGCATCGTAATAGCCGGCTGACAGAGCATGCGTCCCCAGCAGGATGCGCCGCTTCACTTCCGATCCAAATCCTTCTTGGCGGGTCTTTTGGTACATGTGAATCAAGTCGTCTCCCGCTACCCTTAAGCCATAGCGTACTCCATCATAACGCGACAAGTTAGAAGAGGCCTCGGCTGGAGCAATTAAGTAATATGTCGCAATAGCATAGCGGGTGTGAGGCAAGGAGATGGGGACCAAATCCGCGCCGGATTCGCGCAACTGGTCAAGAGTTTTCTCTATTAGCGTTCGTACCCGGATATCAATACCTTCGCCAAAATATTCTTCCGGCAATCCGATGCGCAGCGACTGTAGCGCCGTCGGTATCGGAGACTCCGGTATCGTGTCCACGTCCAACGATGTAGCGTCTTTTTCATCATGCCGCCCAATGAGGTGAAGTGTTCGCGCCAAGTCTCGCACACTGCGTGCCAAAGGTCCAATCTGGTCCAGACTGGAAGCATAGGCGATAAGTCCATATCGTGACACACGTCCGTACGTCGGTTTTATGCCAAACACGCCGCAATAACTGGCCGGCAGACGTATCGAACCACCGGTATCCGATCCTAACGCCAATGGCACCATCCGGGCAGCCACAGCGGCCGCAGATCCACCGCTAGACCCTCCTGGCACCCGGTTAGGATCCCATGGGTTACGAGTCACCCCATAGGCCGAGTGCTCCGTTGACGACCCCATAGCAAACTCATCCATGTTGGTTTTGCCCACCACAATGGCGCCGGCTCGTTCCAATAATTCCACCACGGTCGCGTTATATGGCGACCGAAATCCCTCCAAAATTTTCGAACCAGCGGTTGTCGGCATGTCCGTCGTCACCATGTTGTCCTTAATAGCTACCGCCACCCCAGCCAACGGAAGATTTGCTTTGGCCTCCCGCGTCAAATTGTGGTCCATAAAACGCGCTTTGGCTAACGCACCTTCCCCATCAACATGTAAAAACGCATTAACAGTGGGATTCGTGCTCTCAATGCGCAGCAGTGCCTCTTCGATGCATTCCACCGCGGAGACTTCACCTCGTTGCACATGTTCTGCGGTTTGGACTGCATCCCAATCAATCATCCCCATTACTCTTCTCCTCTATCTAAAATTTTCGGCACCACAAACATTTGAGAAGATACCTGGGGACCATTGGCTGTGGCGGCTTCAGGACTAAGCGACGGCACCACCCGATCCTGACGCCAGACAGTTTCAATAGCCTCCACATGGGTCGTCGGTGGCACCGCATCAGTATTTAGTTCATTTAATAAGTCGATGTAATCCAGTACCCGTCCCAGTGCTTGAGTTGCTTCGGAAAGTTCAGTCGATGAAATGGCCAACCTCGCCAAGCGTGCCACATGCCTTACTTCTTTTTCTGTTAAGTTCATTAGTCTCCCCTTTACCTTTACGAGTCTTGTGACGGAGCCCTTACGATGCCGCTCATTGCGGAAGATGCGTCCGGAACCTTCGTCACTTGTCCCTGAGCCTACATGATCCCGACCTCGCAACATGTACACTAAGGGAGCATTCGCCGATTCATCTAAGATGACCTGCCACCGCCCGCTGCAGGTGACCGTGCTCCCTGGTCATATGCCGGGGAAGTTGACCAAACCGCCTTCAAACATCCCCAAATTATAGCATGAGGTTGCACCATTGCTAAATCTGCCCAAAGGAACCAAGTCAATGATCTGACTGCACCAAAATCAATGTAGCGCCGGGCCGAATCAAGTCGGGGGCCTTTGGAACCATGCGGGCTGTCCCTTCACGCCCATATCCGGTCACTGTCACGTCTTGTCCAAATACTTGCCGTACCTATTCACCCGGTTGGATTCACGGTATCCTTTTTCGGAGCGCCCGACTTCGTCTCGGAGCAAAGCACGATAGAAATCGCATTGCAACAGGCAGGTCGGACTTTTCTCGCCTTGTTTGGTAACAGCTGCTTGCTCCAGCCACTGATCAAGAAGGACCCAGCGGGAAACGTGACCAAAGGTTTCGGAAATTGGTGCATTTTTTTGGCCTCGAAGACACCGCTTTTGACGATATGTGGTTGTTTGGGTACTCCCATCATATCATTGCAGCCCTTAATGTCGGAAAGAACCAAGAAATTCTACACGGAACAATGCTTACGGAGATCGGTTAAAATGCAAAAAAGACATCGCTTTTCGGCGATGTCTTTTGAGGTTTTATGTCTAACGAAAATGGCAAGCCACCCAATGCCCCGGGAAAGACTCTTTAATGATTGGCCGGTCGGCTTTACATTGCTCTTGGGCAATCGGACAGCGGGTGTGGAACCGACACCCGGAAGGAGGGTTAACAGGACTTGGCACATCGCCCTGCAAAATGATGCGTTCCCTCTTTAACATGGGATTAGGAATAGGGATAGCCGAGAATAGCGCTTCCGTGTATGGATGCAACGGCTTGCGATAAATTTCTTCAGCATCGGCAATCTCGACCATAGCGCCCAAGTACATCACGCCCACTCGATCGGAAATATGCCGAATAACATTTAAACCATGCGCAATGAAGAGATAAGTCAAACCGAATTCCTTCTGCAAATCCTCTAATAAGTTAAGGATTTGGGATTGAATCGACACGTCTAGTGCGGAAACGGGTTCGTCTGCCACAATCAACTTGGGATTTAATGCCAAAGCCCGGGCAATGCCCACCCGTTGCCGCTGTCCACCGGAAAATTCATGCGGATACCGACGCATATGGTAAGACGCTAATCCCACGACTTCCAGGAGTTCCTTGACCCTCTTTTCCCGTTCATGCCGATTTCCTATGTGATGGATATCCAACGGTTCCTCAATAATTTCGCCCACGGACATGCGAGGGTTTAACGATCCAAACGGATCCTGGAAAATAATTTGCATCTCCCGGCGCAGCGCGCGCATTTCGGACTTGGGCAACTTCACGATTTCCTTGCCTTCAAATTTAATGGACCCCGAGGTCGGCTCAATCAATCGCAAGACCGCGCGGCCCGTGGTGGTCTTCCCACATCCAGACTCGCCCACGAGTCCCATCGTTTCTCCCCGCAATAAATCAAAACTGACCCCATCCACCGCTTTGACATGCCCTACGATCCGAGAAAACAAGCCGCCGGTGATGGGAAAATATTTGGTCAGATCCCGTACCGATAATAAGACGTCTCCCTCTGGCGGCGGATCGTTCAGTATCGCGCTCACGAGGCCGCCTCCTTCCCTTCCGAGTGGAGCCAGCAACTCACCTTGCGGCCGTCACTGACCTCTGTCAAAACCGGGGATTCCCGGCGGCAAATATCCATCGCTTGGGGACAACGGGGAGCAAAGGAACACCCTTGGGGTAAATGCAGCAGGTTGGGGACGGTTCCCTCGATCACGTGGAGCTTTTCATTGCTCACGACGTCCAATCGGGGAATCGATTCCAACAGGCCCACCGTATAGGGATGCAACGGCTCACGAAACAAATCCACTGTAGAACATTCCTCCACCACTTTTCCCGCGTACATCACCGCCACCCGATCGGTCATCTCCGCCACCACCCCCAAATCATGGGTAATCAGCATAATCGCGGTGTGAAATTCTTGCTTTAATTTGCGCATCAAATCCAATATCTGCGCCTGAATCGTCACATCCAAAGCAGTCGTCGGCTCGTCCGCAATCAATAATTTGGGATTGCAGGACAAAGCCATGGCGATCATCACCCGTTGACGCATGCCCCCCGACATTTGGTGGGGATATTCGCGGGCCCGCCCTTCCGGCGAAGGAATTCCTACCAATCGCAACATTTCCACCGCCCGGTCAAAGGCTGCTTTTTTGGAGACTTTTTGGTGCAAGACCACGGCTTCCGCAATTTGGTCCCCGATGGTGTACACCGGATTGAGGGATGTCATGGGTTCTTGAAAAATCATCGCGATATCATTACCCCGAATTTTGCGCATTTGTTCCGGAGTTTTTTTCAGCAAATTATCGCCTTGGAATAAAATTTCTCCGGCCACAATTTTCCCCGGGGGATTGGGCACCAGTTGCATAATGGATAATGACGTCACACTCTTCCCACACCCAGACTCCCCCACGATTCCCAGAGTCTCTTCGGCGTCAATATGGAAGCTGACCCCTTCCACCGATCGGACCACACCCTCATCGGTGTAAAAATAGGTGCTTAAATTTTTGACGTCCAGAACCTTATCTGGCACACCGTTCTCTCCTTCCACCACTCGTCCAAAATTCATCCTGTGCAGCATATTTCCGTTCTTGCCATACGTCACGGATGAAGACAAGCCCCGACAATAATCCTATTATACGAGCCTCAAATCCACTCCACAATGGCTATTCATTCCTAACGGATTTCTCCGGGAGAATTTGAAGATATCGGTTGAGGATTCGCCAACCAATTTACAAAATCCTGCTCATTCATGATTTTCAATTGTAAATCTTGTGCCTTAGTTAATTTGGATCCCGGGTCGACGCCATAAATTACCAAGGAAGTTCTCGACGATACCGAAGACGACACCCGCCCCCCCATTTGGGTCACTAAGTTTTCGGCTTGTCTGCGAGTCCAGCGTTCAAAGGAACCTGTCAGTACCACAGTCTGTCCTTGAAGCGGTCCGGAAGCAGTCGTTGTCTTTGGTTCAACGGTCTGAATCCCTAACTGTTTCAAGTCGCCAATGACCCGGAGATTTACTGGCTGGGCAAAAAACTCGGTCACACTTTGGGCAATCCGCTCTCCAACATCCGGGATCCCCTGCAGTGTTTCAATAGAAACCGCCATGAGTTCATCCAGTGTGCCAAAATGTTGCGCCAGAAGTCGTGCCACGCGTTCGCCAACAAATCGGATGCCAAGGCCAAAAAGCAGACGGGACAAGGGGCGGTGCCGGCTTTGCTCGATTCCCGCCAACAGATTGGTTGCCAACTGTTCACCAAATCGCGGCAGCGGCAATAAATCTTCGCGGGTCAACCGATACAGATCAGCAATATTGTGGATTAATGATTGGTCCAGCAGTAAATCTACGGTCTTCTCCCCCAGACCGTCAATATCCATCGCATCTCGCGAGGCAAAATGGATGATGCTCTCACGCAGCTGAGCCGGACACCCCATCCCCCCGGTACAACGATAAGCTGATTCCCCAAATTCCCGGACCACCGCCGATCCGCATTCAGGGCAACGGCTTGGGGGCATAAAGACCTGCGTATGGCTTCCTCGCAAGTTTAACTCGACTCGCACGACTTCGGGAATGATTTCCCCAGCCTTTCGGATGTAAACAAAATCCCCAATCCGCACGTCCCGTTCAGCAATGATATCCCAATTGTGCAGAGAGGCTCGACTGACAGTCGTTCCCGATACCAATACTGGGTCCAGCGCTGCAGTGGGAGTCAGAGTGCCGGTTCGGCCAACCGAAACGAGAATGTTCAGAATTTGGGTGAGAACCTCCTCGGGAGGAAATTTATAAGCCATAGCCCATCGAGGCGCTTTTTGCGTTTGGCCTAAAAGTTCATGAGCCGACAACTCATCAACCTTAAACACCAACCCGTCCGTGTCAAAGTCCAATTGGTGTCGCGCATTCTCCCAATGTTCGATATAACTGTAGATTTCCGAGAGCGTCTTGGCTAGAATATGGTGAGTTTCGACTGGCAATCCCCACTGTGCCATCGCCCGCAGCGACTCCGCCTGACTCGCAATCCCAAGTGATTCCGCGCCTTGCCGAATCTCATAAAAAAACGCCGATAATTCCCGTTCCGCAGTGATTCGCGGATCTAGTTGCCGCAAGGATCCGGCGGCGGCATTACGTGGGTTGGCAAACAAAGCAAGTCCCGCCATACTCCGACTTTGATTTAATGATGAAAAGGTCGAGCGTGGCATGTAGACCTCACCGCGAAGTTCCACAGACACCGGCTGACGCAGTTCTTGGGGTATGGCCGCAATTGAGGCTAAATTTGCTGTCACGTCTTCGCCCCGGGATCCGTCGCCTCGGGTGGCTCCCAAAGTCAGGCGACCTGCCACATAAGTCACCACAATCGATAACCCATCAATCTTCAATTCACAACACAACGGCACTGTGTTGACGTGAAGAGCATCCGCCGCCTTGCGGTAATAGTCCTCCAATTCCTTGTAGTTGTGTAAGTTCCCCAAACTCAGCACAGGACGCTCAAACGTCACCGTCTTCAAATTGGAATTGGGTCTTCCCCCCACTTGGGATTCAAACGCTGCTGTCTTCAATTGTGGAAATTGTTCTTCGAGTCGATTCAGTTCTCCCACCAATTGGTCGTACGCCGCATCGGAAATTTCCGGCCGATCTTGTTCGTAGTACAACCGATTATGTCGGATAACTTCCTTGCGGAGAGATAGCACTAATTCCCGAGCCTCATCCACTGTCATTCTATGCTTCGATCCCCTCACGTGATAATTGGGCAAATTTGGCTAGAAAAGATCGGACGCCGCCGCCGGGAAAGGCGATTGTCAACTCGGTATTATCTGCGTCCCCACGCATTGCCACCACCGTTCCCCAACCGAATCTGGGGTGGCGTACACGTTCTCCCACGGAAAAATTATCCAACGTCTCACCTAAAGGCCTTGCCACCCGATCCATTCGGCTGGGGCGTTCTGGCGTATAAATCAATTCTGGGGGAATTTCTTTAAGAAAACGCGACCCGGGATTGGCTAAAGTTCGCCCCAGCATGGTGCGAGTTTCCGTGTGAGTCAAGTGAAGTTCTTCTCGGGCCCGGGTTATGCCCACATAAAGCAGACGTCGTTCTTCCTCTACCGATCCCTCTTCCAAAGATCTTAGATGTGGCAGCACACCTTCTTCTAATCCTCCGAGGATCACAACGGGAAACTCTAGTCCTTTGGCACTGTGTAAAGTCATTAACCAAACCCCGCCCGCGTCGTCTTCGGTTCGGTCCCAGTCCGAGACTAGCGCCACCCAGCCTAAAAATTCTCCAAGATCTCGAGTGTTTTGCTCTTCTTCAAACCGCTTCGCGACAGAGACTAATTCGCCAATGTTTTCAATCCGTTCTTCACCGTCAGACCCTCGTTCTTTTCGGTATAATGGCAACATCCCGCTTTCCTCAGCCACCCGATTCACAAGTTCTTTTAACGACAATGCCGGCAGCATGTCATTCCATCGCTCGAAAAGTCGCGACAACTCTAATCCAGCTCGAGAGGCACTACTTGTCAGTCCTGGGACCGTGGCGACTTGACCCAACGCTTCCAACAAAGATATTTCATGGTCGGCGGCAAAGTCGCGAATTCGCTGCAACGCAATATCCCCGATTCCACGTCGAGGAAAGTTCACCACCCGCGCTAAAGACACATCGTCATGCCCGTTAAATAACACTTTCAAATAAGCCAGCACGTCTTTAACTTCTTTGCGATCATAAAAACGCTTGCCGCCAACCAGACGGTAACTTATACCAGCGCGGGTCAGTGCCATTTCGAACGCACGAGATTGGGCATTGGTCCGATATAATATGGCGCAATCTGACAGTTTGCGGCCCTTGCGGACTTGTTCATGAATAACCTCGGCGGCATACCATCCTTCACTTTCCTCATCTGCCGCCCGAAACACCCTGAGTTTTTCTCCGTGCCGCTGCTCAGTCCATAAGGATTTTCCGATTCGTGATTCGTTATGCGCCACCACTGCGTTGGCAGCATTCAAAATGGTTTCGGTGGATCGGTAGTTCTTTTCCAATTTAATAATCTTGGCGCCGGGAAAATCGCGTTGGAACTCCAAGATATTACGCAAATCGGCACCGCGCCAGCCATAAATGGACTGGTCGTCGTCTCCAACCGCACAAATATTCTGAGAGCCTGAAGCCAAGTGCTTAATCATCCGATATTGCGCCAAATTGGTATCTTGATACTCGTCAACAAACACATAATGAAATCTATCTTGATACCGGCGCAACACATCGGGCGCCTTATCAAACAACGCCACCGTATTAAATATTAAGTCATCAAAGTCCAACGCATTCAATTCCCGCAACCGATTTTGATAAGCTTGATAGACTTGACCCACTCTTAGGCCGGTGAAACTATTATCATCCCAGTTTTCGTGTCCGACAAAAGAATTTTTGGCACGACTAATAGCGCCCAGAAACATTCCCGGAGCCCATTGTTTGTCGTCCCATCCGAATTTGCGAACAATATCGCGCAACAAAGCTTTGGAATCGTCGGCATCATAGACCAAAAATCGGGGTTGGTAGCCCAGCACTTCAATATTTTCCCGAAGAATTCGCACTGCCACAGCATGAAATGTCCCTACCCACATCCAGCGGCTACGGTCGCCTACTAGGCTGTCAATGCGATCTTTCATTTCCCGTGCTGCCTTATTGGTAAAAGTAAATGCCAAGATTTGACTTGGATGGACTCCGTGGGCAGAAATCAAATGGGCCATGCGGTACGTTAACGTTCGTGTTTTCCCGCTTCCCGCACCCGCCAACAACAATAGCGGGCCTTGAACTGTTTCGCAGGCCCTTCGTTGCTCACTGTTCAATTGATCAAGCAAATCCATGATAGAACCCCCTGGCCATCCCTATACTGCTATTATACCACGGAATGGCTGCGGGCTTGCCTAATGAATGGGAGTCACTACCCACCCCTGAAGGTCGCCTGCAGTGCTGGCTAAGATGCCCGGTTGGCACTCAACAACCACAGCCTGAACTCGTTCGGAGTGTATTGAAATTTCTGCCGAGACAATGGCGTTTCGCCAATCCCATTGGGAGTGCGGTTTCGCAGATTCCCGATAGGTGCCGGGGCCAAATGCCCACTCAAGCAAATGGAACAACTCATCGCGCGCCATATCGGCATTTCCCATGCGATACCAAATTTCCATGGTCTGATTGGTATAACGCCATCCTTTAATTGGTCCCGAGGGAGAGAATCCCATCCCCATTGCTGCCTCAGCCCATCGCATCATTTATCACCTTATCGGTTTACCTCAATAAATTCCCAAGGTCAATATAACGTAAGGCCTTCGCATTGGCAACCGATCACAACGGCGATTGCAGTCGATCCAATACCAAACGATACCCGTCGGCCCCAAACGCTAACGACCGTTTTACCCTGGATATCGTCGCCGATGACGCTCCGGTCAACTGGGCAATATCTTCATAAGTTTGTCCAGAATCCAACATCTGGGCCACTGCCATGCGTTGAGCAATTGATTGAATTTCTGCTACAGTTAGGATATCTTCAAAAAAAGCATAGCATTCTTCCTCAGTTTTCAAGCTTAATACTGCGCGGCACAGCAAATCAACCTCAGTGCTCCGTAGTTTGGGATTCATAGCCCACCTCACCTATGTATTTGATAGGTATTGTGAGCGACCCTTCTAAGAAACACAAGAGGGGTGTTAACCGCTCGACGATCCGCCACCACCCGACGACCCTCCCCCTGAAGGGGACTCACCCGACGATGAGGATCCGCCAGCCGAACCGCTGGACTTCGTCGAAGAACTCGAGGAAGAGGAGGAACTGGTAACCATTTTCATAACGCTCTGCTTTACTGATGCATCAATGGCGCTCATGACCGCTGGTGACGACAAAGCCTTCATCACATCTGTTTCCAAGGTTTTTTGAAATGCGGGACTCGACATCGCCATCACCACTGATTTTTCCAACGTCGATTGGCCCAAGGAGCTCATCATAAATTTTTGAACTTCTACGGTCGAAATGCTGTCCTGAATCACCTTTTGCATTTTAGGCGTTTCCATTTCATCATGAACGGCTTTTTGCACTTCAATAGTCGGCGTGGAAGAACTTGACGACCCTGAGCCTCCCCCGGAACTTGAACCACCGGAACCGCTTTGGCTGCTCGAGGCGGTACTACCATGCTCTGAAGACGGAGAACCCATAGTAAAGCCACAGCCGGCGATCAGGACCGTGGTCAAGGCCACACCCGTGGCCGCCACCCCAAGTTTGATGGTCACATGACACCTCCAAAACCCTTTTCTCGGTATTGTGACCATTCGCAAGGCTTTTTACTCGGTGTCAGCAGCAATGTCGTGACGAAACCGGGTATTGGGCGCAATAATCTGGTGAATGGTTCGGTATGCCTGATCCCGCGCCCGTGACAGGTGACTGTCTCGCCCTACCACGGTGACAATTCGACCACCTTGGGCTTGCAGTACAGTTCCGCCTATACTTTTCTGGGTAGAACCATGAAAGATTAGCCCCTCAGATGTTTTCGGCAAGATGATTTCTTGACCGCCATTAACCGCAAGCGGATATCCGCTATCTGCCAACACTACGGCGACTGCAGCCCTAGACTCAGATTCGACAATCGACGGCAAATTCCCTTGAGCCAATCCTAACCAACAAGCCCCCCAGTCTATTGGCAGCAGGGGAATCAGCACTTCAGCCTCGGGATCTCCCATCCGCACATTAAATTCCAACACCATCGGACCATGGTGAGTCAACATAATGCCAACATATAGCACGCCACGGTAGAACAGGTTGTCGTCTTGCAAAAATTGCATTAACGGGTCCAAAATTGTTTCGTTAATGATAGCCCTGACCTCTGAACTGATGTCAGTCACCGGCCCGAAAGCCCCCATGCCTCCCGTATTAGGTGCATTGAGATCGGAAGTCGCCCGTTTGTAGTCTCGGGTTAGTGGCAGCCAAACGTAATCTTTGCCATTAGTCAACACATGCACCGATATTTCTTGGCCCTTTAGATAATCTTCCCAGAGCACGCCTTGAGCCAATAGATTATCTTGAGCACTCCACTGCCGAGCTATCTGCAACGCCTGTGAAGGCGTCTCAACAATAACGACTCCCTTACCGCCCGCCAACCCGCTTTGCTTTAACACATGGGGCCACTGGGTTTCGCTAGCGATAGCATTCTCCAGTGCCTGAAGGTTGTCATACCGCATTGCACGCGGAGTGGGAATACTGTACCGCTCCATCACCGCCTTGGCAAACGATTTGCTGCTCTCAAGTCGGGCGGCCCGTTGTTCAGGTCCTATGACCCAGTGGCCAGCCTCTCGCAGTTGGTCCACAATACCTTCAGCCAAGGGATCTTCCGGTCCTACCAGGACCAGCATGGGTGACTTATCCACTGCCCAGGCTACAATCTCTTCCGTATCACGGTACGGCAAGCATTGGGCGATTTGGGAAATACCAGGATTGCCAGGCATGGCAAATATTTCTTTGAAACGTGAAGACTCCTTCAATCCCCATGCCAAGGCGTGTTCACGCGCTCCTTTTCCCACAATCACCGCATATTCCGGTTGCATGAAATCATTTCCTCCTAATGCCGAAAGTGCCGTTCTTTGGTAAAGAACAAAGCAATGCCAAATTGGTTGGCAGCGTCAATCGATTCCTGATCCCGATGGGAACCTCCGGGTTGAATGACCACCTTCACTTTGGCCTGCGCTGCTTCGGCCATGACATCACCAAAGGGGAAAAATGCATCGGAAGCCAGTATCGCTCCTTGACTAGCATCCCCTGCCCGTGATATCGCCTGTTTTGCCGCGTCGATCCGATTGGTTTGTCCAGATCCAATGCCGCGAGTCACGCCGTCGCGGGCTAGGACAATCGCATTGGACTTGGCCCACCTTACCGTGGACCACGCTAAGCAGGCATCGCGTTCCCAGGCCTGAAGCGCCGTTTTAGGTCCGGCCACTTGCTGCCAATCGGATAAGGTGACTACCTCGCGGTCAATGGTTTGCACCAATAGGCCACCGTCGATCATGCGCACATCCCAAGGCTTGAACGACTGTTGGGGCATCTTTAGAACCCGTAGATTCTTCTTGCGCCCCAATACTTCTAATGCTGCCGCATCATATTTCGGTGCCAAAACCACTTCCAAAAAAATATCTTTCAGCTTTTCCGCCACGGTTTTCGTCACCATGGTGTTAAATGCCACAATCCCGCCAAAGATAGAGACCGGATCCGCCTGATATGCCAACTCAAAAGCCTTCTCCACCGATGGTGCTACCGCGGCCGCGGCCGGGTTTTGGTGTTTAATGACCACCGCCGCTGGTTCCGCTAAGGACCGCACTAGTCCCCATGCCGCGTCGGCATCAGCCAGGTTGTTATAGGACAATTCTTTACCCTGATACTGTTGGGCTCCGGCGAATCCCGAGCGTGGTTCCACATGATAAAACGATGCCGATTGGTGGGGGTTTTCCCCATAGCGCAACTCTTGTTGCACAACTCCGGCCGCCACCCAATCCAGGTCCAGTGCTTCCTCGTGTTCACCCAGCACTTGGGCAATTGCAGCATCATAGGCTGCTGCATGGCGAAAAGCGGTTACCGCCAATTGGCGGCGATCGGCGATACCAAAACCATTCCACTCCTTAGTGGTAATCGAGGGATATTGTTTGGGGTCTATCAAGACCATAACATGGGCATAATTCTTAGCCGCAGCGCGAATCAATGACACTCCGCCGATATCGATTTCCTCGACCAGGAGGCTGAAATCCTGAACCTTTTGCAGCGCCTTGGAACGAAAAGGATACAGATTGACGACCGCAGCCACAATATTCGGCGCCCCAATCCGGGTCACGTCCGCCTGATCATCCTTAGTGCGGCGGCTCAACAGGCCAGCATAGATTGCCGGATGCAGCGTTTTAACCCGCCCTCCCAGCACTTGGTCAAACCCCGTGATGCTTTCCAGCGAAGTGGCCGCCACGCCGTTTTCCTCTAAGAAACGGTAGGTGCCGCCACTGGCCAATACCCCAATTCCTTGACTGAGAAACCATCGCCCCAGTTCGGCACTGCCAGTTTTGTCGCTTACACTAAATAAAGCCCATCGATCCATGACCGAACCTCCTCTTGTGGCACTCGCCATTCAATCTTACCATCCTCTCCCAGTACTACCGAATGGTGGTCTAAAGCCGCCACCACTTTAGGGTACAAATAATGTTCCACCTTGTGTATTGCGGCTTCCAATTCCTTCAGTGAGGTGCCGGGGTCAACCCGAACCGGGACTTGGGCAATAATCGGCCCCGTGTCCTGCCCTTCATCGACAAAATGCACCGTAACTCCGGTCCAGCGCACGCCATACCGGTAGGCCTGGTCTATAGCATGAAGTCCGGGAAAAGCCGGTAATAGTGAGGGATGAATGTTGACGATGCGCCCCCGAAATGCATCCACGGTTTCTTTGGTCAACCATCGAAGAAAGCCCGCCATAGCAATGGCATCGATATGGTATCGACGCAGCGTTTGGCACAGCACCCGATCGTAATGCTGGCGGTCGGGATAGTCCCCTTTTGTCAACACTTCTACCGGCACTCCAAACTCCTCGGCAATGGCTATCGCTCCAATCCCGGGTCGATGCGAGACTACTAGGGCAATGGGTGCTTCTTCGCTGAGCAAAGCCCGAAGATTGCTGCCTGTTCCTCCCACCAAGACTGCCCATCTCATGTCAGCACCACCCCAGGCGTATCCACCACTTCTCCCACCTCCCAGGCGTTGACGGAAAACTCCAGGGCAACCTGCAAAACATCTGCGACCGCCTCGGGCGGAGCCACCACCATCATCCCCAGCCCCATATTAAATGTTCGAAACATCTCCGAATCAGAAATTTGACCCATCTCCTGAAACCAGTGAACCATAGCCGGCACTTCCCAACGCGATCGATCAATAACCGCTCCTTGTCCCGTTGATAACGTGCGCGGCAAATTTTCCACAATTCCGCCTCCGGTAATATGTGCCATTCCGTGCACCATATTGCGTTTCCACAATTCTTGCAGTACTTTGACATAGATGACCGTAGGCGTCAGCAATGCATCCCCAAGTGTCTGCGACCCCGTCGCCGGGTAATGAGCATGCCAATCCAGGTGCTGCACCGCCACAATATGCCGCAACAAGGCATATCCATTAGAATGAAAACCCGAGGACGCTAATCCAATAATGCGGTCTCCCGACTCCGGACTGGGTAGTGAGACTGATTTCTGACCCACGCAAAACCCGGCCAAATCATACCCATCTACTGAATAGATATCCGGCATTTCTGCTGTCTCGCCGCCCAACAGGGCACAACCTGATTCTTGGCAGCCCCGGGCCACGCCGGTAACAATCTGTTCTACCAAATCGGGATCCAACCGCCCAATCGCAATATAGTCCAAAAAGAATAGGGGCTGACCGCCACTCGCCGCAATATCATTCACGTTCATTGCCACTAAATCGATGCCAATGGTATCATGACGACCCATGGCTTGCGCCACCAGCAATTTGGAGCCCACCCCGTCGGCCCCTGCCAATAAAGTTCCAGGCTGAGACCAGCGAAAACCACCTGCAAATCCCCCGATTTCACCAATCACCTCGGCACGGTGGGTAAGTGCTGCTAACGGCTTAATACGCTGCACCGCTTCCGCCCCACGGCCAATATCCACACCCGCATCACGATATGTCAGAGGTTTTGACAAACTGAATTCCCTCCTTATCCGGTGTCATTGCCTCGGGCAATGACACCGGATAACCGGCGCCAAAGCACGCCATACACCAGCCCTGAGGGCCGAGCCCGGCTTCCAATCCCTGCAGTGACAGGTAGGCCAATGAGTCAGCACCGACCGAAATACGGAGTTCATTGAGACTCATGGACCGTGCCGCCAATTCGCCGGCCCTGGACGTATCAATGCCATAATGGCACGGTTCCCGATATGGGGGAGAAGCAATCCGCATATGCACCTCCTGTGCTCCCGCCTGCCGCAGCAGCAACACTAGACGACGGGACGTAGTACCCCGCACTAAACTATCATCTACCAGTACCACGCGCTTGCCGGCCACCACTTCGCGCACCGCAGATAATTTTTGCTGCACGCTCGATTCACGAGCGGATTGATTGGGCGCAATAAACGTCCGGGCAATATAGCGGTGCTTCACCAACCCAAAATCAAACGGCAGTCCAGCTTCCTCCGCGTACCCCATAGCCGCCGGCAAGCTCGAATCAGGAACTCCGATCACTACGTCTGCTTCGACAGGGGCTTCGGCGGCAAGCCGCCGACCCAACTGCCGCCGGCTTAAATGGGTGCTTTGACCATCAATTTGCGAGTCGGGCCTGGCGAAATATATCGTTTCAAAAGAACATAACGCACGGCGGGGTTGGTCATTTTGAGAAATAAAGGGCTGAAAGGCCATCCCTTGATCATTTATGGCCGCCAATTCTCCGGGCGCCACATCGCGAAGCCAATCGGCTCTAGTGGTATCGAGCGCGCAAGTTTCCGAAGCTATCACAGAGCCGCCATCGGGAGTGCACCCCAACACCAGCGGACGAATTCCATGAGGATCGCGGGCCGCAAACAAGCCCTCTCGAGAGAGTACCGCAAACGCAAATCCCCCCTTAAGCTTAGGAAGGCTGGCGAGCAAGGCCTCAAACAGGTGCTCTTCTGTGCTTTTTGCTAACAGGTGGGCCAGCACCTCGCTATCGGAAGTTCCTTGAAATATCGAGCCCGACTGGGCCAACTCTTCCCGCAGTTCTGCCGCATTAACCAAATTGCCGTTGTGAGCTAGAGCCAACGAGCCAAAGCGGGTACGCATCAAAAGTGGCTGGGCGTTAACCAAGGAGGACTCTCCCGATGTAGAATAGCGCACATGACCCAGAGCCGCATGGCCCGGCCGCAAAACCTCGGTTTCTACTCGCAACGCTTCCGTCATCAGACCCATGCCCTTATGCACCGTAATCTCATCGCGGTCTAACACCGCAATCCCCGCACTTTCCTGACCGCGATGTTGCAAGCTAAATGTTCCCCAGTATGCTTTTAATGCGGATTCCATATCGCCCCAAATGCCAAAGACCCCGCATTCTTCCCGAAGTTCATCGGACATCCCGAACCCCTCCTTTTCGGTACGCCCTCCACAGATCGATAAGGGGCCAAGTTAGTGAACGTCCTGCGGTTATCACCACCTCCGGAGAGCCCGTAACCCAGCCGATATCGACCACTGAGACGCCGTGTGTCTCGGATACATGATCCCAAAACGATTGAAATTCCGGATCCACAAAAAGCACCCACTGGCCCGCCATCTCGTTGAAGACGAAGCGAGCATCCGCATCCCCGGCCAATACCAAATTTGCTCCCAATGCCATCGGGGTTTTGGTCATCAGACTCTTAGCCACCGCAAAGAATAGGCCGCCGATACCCACAGCGCGGCACCCCAAAAGCCCGACGGTTTCCGCCTGAGGGATAATCTCTACCAAAAAGCGCAAGGAATGTTGAATCGCACGGAGATCTAGGACAGGATAGCGATCAGAACGACCCAAAATCTCCGCCAACACACTGCCGCCTAAATCGGGATTGGCAGGCGGATTCAATGCCAAGATGCGTACTCCAGCGTCAGGCGGAGCGTCGGCAATCGGGTGTTCTGGATTCGGGTGGCGCGCAACCACCCCAATGGCCGCCGTCGGCCAGATGGCTTGTCCTTCCGTTTCATTGTGCAAGGAAACATTGCCTCCGGTCACCGGCACCTCAAAAATCTCAGCGGCCTTGCCAATCCCTCGAATCAGATCTGCCATTTTTCTGTAGGGCTCGAATTTTGCAGGATTTCCCGCATTAATGCCGTCGGTTAAACCCAAGGGTACCGCCCCTTGCGCAGCCACTAGACTCAAAGCGGCGACAACTGCTCCGATTCCCCCGGCATAACTGTCATATGCTGCCCAGCGCGCTGGCGCCGCCACAGCTATACACAGCCCTGGTTTACCGTTTCCAATATGCATGACCGCCACATCATGCTCCGGTCCCCATACTGTTCGGGTCCCAATCATCGAATCATAGCGCTGATACACGGAAGAACGGTTCCGGCAATCAGGGTGTCCTAACACCTGATAGCCCCATCGTGATTGAAGTCCGATCTTTTCAAGAACAGAAGGTTGGCCAGCGTCCCAGATCCTTACGTCGTGCATAACAGGAAGCCGGGGGCAGCTTCCCACCAACACGGAGGTAGGAAGTTCTGCCAGGACCTGGTCTCCGGCCTCAATACGAAGAAAATCGCCGGCCACCACTCGCCCTATTTCGGCATAAGGCAATTCATACCACGCGAGAACTTCTAACACCGATGCGAGATTCTGCTTGGGAACTGATAACAACATGCGTTCCTGTGTTTCTGACAGCATTATTTCATACGGACTCATGTTCTGCTCGCGGCAGATGACTTTGGAAACATCGACGATCAAGCCCACAGAGGATGCATATGCGAGTTCGGCAGTGGATGAGGTCAAACCTGCCGCCCCAAGGTCTTGCACTGCATCCGCGAAACCTTTGCCGACAACGGCCAGGGTGGCTTCCATCAGCAACTTCCCCATAAACGGGTCCCCTACTTGAACCGTCGGCCGCATTTCTTCAGTTTCGGCGCCGAAATCCCGGGACGCCAGGAGACTAGCCCCATGAATGCCGTCGCGACCAGTGCCTTGGCCTATGAGAATCAACACCGACCCAGGCCGAGCGCCGTCTGCCCCCACCTGCAGACCGTGGCGCCGCATTCCAACCGCCAAAACATTAACTAAAGGATTGGCATCATACACCGCAGAAAACCCCAGTGATCCGGTGACATTGGGAATTCCTATGGCATTGCCGTAGGCCCCAATTCCTTCGACAACACCATGTAGAAGCGCAGGGGCCTGCTCGTTGACGCCGAATTTCAATATATCGGCAATGGCGATAGGGCGGGCGCCCATCGCTACAATATCGCGCAATATCCCGCCCACGCCGGTTGCGGCGCCTTGTAGCGGCTCCACGAACGACGGATGATTGTGGCTTTCAATTTTAAATGCAATATCCCAATCAGCAGACAATTGCACAACGCCCGCATTGCCTCCAGGTCCTTGCACCACAAATTGCCCTTGGTGCGGCAATTGGGCTAAGAGATTCTTTGAGCTTTTATAGCTGCAATGCTCGGACCACAAGGCACCAAACAAACCCAATTCTAATTCATTGGGCCGCCGCCCCAACAACTGCACAATTTCCTGGTCTTCGCTCGCTGAAAGTCCGACATCCTGGTGCGTTAACATACTGCGTTTTCCCCCATCCCCAACCAAGAGGCTAGTAAATCCGCCCCGTCACGAGATCCCAAATAGGTTGCCATTGCACGTTCGGGATGAGGCATCAAACCTACCACGTTGCGATTTTGCACACCGGCAATATTCGCTACCGAACCATTGGGATTGGTCAAACCGTGGGATTGACCTTCAGGATCACTATATTGCAAAAACACTTGACCGCGGTCAAACAAGTCAGCCAGTTGGCCTTGAGCCGTCCGATAAGATCCTTCATGATGGGCAATCGGAAGCCGTAAAATACGCCCTTGATGTAGTCCAGTAAACAATGGTGACTCGTTTGCAACACGCACTGTCTGCCACTGACAGATAAATTTCCCACTAGGGTTAGGCAGCAAGGCACCCGGCAGCAAACCGCGTTCGCACAAAATTTGAAACCCATTGCATATGCCCAATACCGGCAATCCATTGGCCGCCGCCTTTTCTACCGCATCCATAATCGGTGCCGCAGCAGCCAATGCGCCGCTCCGCAAATAGTCTCCGTAGGAAAAACCCCCGGGCAAGATTACGCGATCCAGAACCGGAAGACTGCGCAACCGATAGTCTAATACCACGGGTTTGGCCCCCAGGGCAAAAATTGCGGCAATCGTATCGTTATCGCAATTGGAGCCGGGAAAAATCACGATTCCAACCGATAAATCATTGTTCATAAGCCTGCACCGTCACCTCGAAGTACTCCATTACTGGATTAGACAAGATCCGCTCTCCCATTTCTTGGCCGATTGCCAACGCCTGATCTTTGGTTTTGGCGCTCACTATCACTTGTATCCATTTTCCGATGCGAACGTCATCGACTTGATATTCCATGTGTTGCAGTACATTGCGAGTAGCTTGTCCCGCGGGATCCAATATTCCTGCTTTCAGTCCCACCAAAAATGTCAGCCGAAATTGGGTCATGACAAGATACGCTCCGCCACCTCATGATAGGCTTCTTCCACATCACCTAAATCTTGCCGGAATCGGTCTTTATCCAGTTTTTTATGGGTTGACCGGTCCCACAACCGACAGGTATCGGGTGATATTTCATCGCCTAATTGCAATGCTCCGTCACCCATGCCAAACTCTAACTTGAAATCTACAAGCAACAGGCCACGGTCATTAAGATAACTCTGCAAAATGTCGTTAATACGGCGGGCCTCATGTTTCAGCCGACTGGTGAGATCATTGCTAGCTAAGTTCATGGCTCGGATGTGATCATCGTTGAGTAATGGGTCTCCTAACTCATCATTTTTGAAATAAAATTCGACCACCGGAAAAGTCAGTGTGGTGCCTTCGGCAAGGCCTGTGCGCTGCTTTAACGAACCCGCCACTATGTTGCGCACAACCACTTCCAACGGAATCATGCGCAGTCGGTTCACTAAAAGGACACGCTCCGAAGGCTGATCTACGAAATGGGTTACGATGTTGTAGTTTTGCAACAACCGGAATAGATGAGCCGAAATCTTAGCGTTGACAACGCCTTTTTCTGTGATTTGCCCCTTTTTTTGTCCATTAAATGCCGTCGCATCGTCCTTAAACTCTACGAGGACTTGGCCCGGGTTCTCAGTGGCAAAAACCTTTTTCGCCTTGCCCTCGTAAATCAAGGTTGCGTTCATCACGATTCCTCCTTTTTTTCCAACCCAATCTTTTGATAAATCTCATCCACCGCGCCAAGATAGGGTTCAATCGCGAACAGGTCCGCTAGGTCGTTAGCCCCCAAACGATCCGTCACCCGGCTGTCGGCGGCCAATCGGGATTGAAACGTCTGCGACGGTTCTGCCATGGCTGCCATCGCATGGCTTTGTACCAATTTATAGGCAGCCTCACGGGTCATTCCATGCTCCACCAAGGCCAACAAAACTTTTTGCGAAAACACCAGTCCTCCCGATACATCAATATTGCGGCGCATTCGATCGCTGTTCACGACTAAGCCCGCCATTACGTGATTCATTTGCGTCAACAGATAATCCGCTAACGTCGTCGCATCGGGCAACATCACCCGCTCCACGGACGAATGTGAAATATCGCGTTCATGCCATAGCGGGATATCCTCCAGAGCAGGAATGACAAATCCTCTTAAGAGTCGAGCCAGTCCCGATATTTGTTCGGCTTTCACCGGATTCCGCTTATGCGGCATAGCCGACGAGCCCCGCTGACCTTCGGCAAATGGTTCTTCTAACTCTCCCACTTCAGTGCGTTGCAAGTGACGGATTTCTGTGGCGATCTTGTCTAGTGTCGTTCCAATCAGCGCTAACACCGTAATCACTTCGGCGTGTCTATCTCTTTGCAATACTTGAGTCGACAACGGTGCGGGCTCTAAACCTAATGCCCGACCCACATATTGTTCCACACTGGACGGAATATTCGCATAGTTGCCCACCGCGCCGGAAATCTTCATAACGCGCATTCGCTCCATGGCTTGCTGCAACCGTTCCTCGTCTCGTCCCAATTCCAACCACCACAAGGCAGCCTTCAAGCCAAAACTTGTGGGTTCGGCGTGCATTCCATGGGTGCGACCCATTTGCGGGGTGTATTTATGTTGCAGCGCTATTTGGGCCACGGTATCACGCAATAGGGTTAAATCGTCCGCAATAATACTTAACGCATCATGCAACACCGACGACAGAGCAGTGTCCACGACATCGGTGGAGGTTAGCCCATAATGAATATATTTAGCATCCTCGGGGTCTACCGTTTCTCCCACTGCTGACAAAAACGCGAGCACATCATGATGATATTGATTTTCAAAAAATTCGACGCGTTCCGGGTCCACAGAAGCTTTGCTCAGGCGGTCGGCGACTCCCGCCGGAATACGCCCAATTTGTTCCCATGCTCTTACGGCAAGAATTTCGACCCGCAACCACCGTTGGTATCGGTTACCGTCTGACCACAACTCTCGCATGATGGGCCGACTGTATCGTTCTATCATATGTCCCTCCACCGTTATAGGTTCCGAACATTTCACACTAATTGTACACTAATCGTTCGGGTCAAGGGAATCCCTAACGTAATTTTCCTAGTATGTCCAATGCCCCGTTTTCATTATCGGCTAATTCATAAGAATCACCATACTAAAAGACAAACCTTGAGACGCCGCTAAGTCCTTCGTTACAATCTCACTATTACAATCGGCTATTTGCACAGGTGGTATTTATGGCGTGAAGCCGAGTAGCGTTATCAACAATGCCTTCACCGGTATCGGGGACATGGGCAGTTCTAGAGGTTGTCCTTTGGCAATATGCTGTTTATGGGGGGACGGCCATGTTGCAGCCGAAGGATATCCTGGCCGGAATTTTTGGCATTTTAGTGGTGTATCTACAACCCCAGATAACTCAGGTTGGACGCGGCCAGGGGGAGTAAAAGGCAAAAATGCGGCGGTTTGGGCACGCTATAGCCCACGTTAGCCCGTATAACCTTAGCGGTTTTAAGGTCCAGTCCCTGTCATCTGAGTTAACCGATCATGTATGATAGGTTTTCTCCAAAGGTATCATCTCCCATGACAACCCATTGCCCTGTTGAACCTAATTAAGAGAGCCGTTTTCCATGTACTGCAACGTTTAATTATGTACCCGCACTTTAAAAAGAGCACCCGATCATTCATTTCAATTACACGAAGCGCTTGCAGTGGGTACTCGAAACCATTCCCGATGAAGTGTTGATGCGCATCTAAGAGCACGACCGGCGGCCGCGGTCGGAACGATTATCCCATTGGGGCGATGTGGAACTCCGTGCTGGCGGGGATCGTTTTTCAACATCCCACGATCGAAAGCCTGAGGCGGGAACTCAACCGCAACGGGCAATTGCGCGAAATGGTGGGGCTGGGCAGTGTGGCGCCGTCGGCGTGGGCGTATACGCGATTTTTGCACCGCATTCTAGAACACCGTGAGGATCTTGGCACGATGATTCACCACGTCATCGATGACCTCCAGCAGATCCTGCCCGACTTTCGCGATTGATCGGCGATCGATAGTCAGCCGATCGAGTCATTTGCTCAGCAGCGATCCGTGTCACGACGCCCGATGGGCGTCGTGACACGGATGCGGATTGGGGTAAGAAGACCTATCGAGGCGTCGATGCCCAGGGCTAGGCGTGGGAGAAGGTCACGGCCTGGTTTGGCTATAAGGGTCATCTCCTGGTCGATGCGACCTACGAGTGGCCGGTCGCTTGGACTGTCACCAAAGCCTCTATGGCCGACATCACCGAAGCCCCAAAGTTTTTCGCGCAGCTTCAGTCGAAGCATCCCCTTTTCCACCCCCTAGTGAAACGTGACACATGCGATCTCCCTCTGATAGGGTAAAAGAGTCGATTTTAACATGAAGGAGGATCTCATCTCATGAGTCAAACATATTCCCTGGAATTGAAAGAGCAAGTCGTGAAAGAAGTGCAGGACACCCACAATGCCACGCTGGTGGCCCGACAGCATCAACTCAGTCCGAGTATGGTGAGACGGTGGACGCGAGAGGCGCGGCAACGGACGGCGGACAGTCCGGAAGGCTTGTCGTTAGCCGAAGGGAATGCGACAATTGAAGCGGTTAGTGATTGACCGCGATGTGCAAATTATGGTACTGAAAGACGCCCGGCGAAAAAAAGGGATCCGTCCGTGACCAAATTATGCCAATGGACGGACTATTGGGCCCATCAGGGACATCCTGTGCGCACCCTTTGCTCCGCGTTCGACTTACCCCGTGGAACGTATTATGCTTGGCGACAACGGCAGGATCGTGCCCATCCTCCCGCCTCTCTAGCGATGTCCGCCATCGCGCGCGATGGCGAGACTTCAGGACGGCAGATACCGGGCTATAGTGTCACGCAATCGGGAGAAAAGGTCCCAGATGGGCAAATTATGGAGTGGATTATCGAAATCTTAACCGATGAGAATGCTGCCTATGGCTATGAGAAGCTGACGTGGCGCGTGCGGCGACGATTTGCCTTAATCATTAACAAAAAGAAAGTCTATCGCCTCTGCTGCGAGGCGATGGACCTGCTGTGGCCGCAGAGACGTCCAAAAACGTTGCACCCTCGACATTTGCCCCGGAACTGGGTGATTACGCGTCCCAACCAACTCTGGCAGACCGACTTAAAATACGGTTATCTTGTCGGGGAAGACCGGTTTTTCTACTGGCAAGCGGTGATTGATGTCTGTGATCGCATGATTATCGCTTATCATCTCGGATTAGCGTGTAAAGCTACCGATGCGGCACGAACCATAGCTCAAGCGGTGGCGATGCGTCAGGCCGAACGGCTCGAACCCCCTGTGATTCGGACAGATTTATTCCGATCTCGGAATTATCCTGATCCTGCCTCCGCACTTCCCAACCGGTGAGGGTTTCTGGATTTTCGAGTCGGAATAATTCCAATCGGCCAGAAAGCCTGAACGTCCGGTTCTTTGAGTTGAATGCGGCGAGATCTGGTCTCTCCACTGACATTAAGCCTATGCCCGTGAGTCCGCTGGCTACGGAATTATGCCGAATATTGAGACCGTTCACCGCTACCGTAGGCGGTTTTGCCGAGTCGATCGGCATAATTCCGAGATCGGGATAATAAGTAGAGAGTTATCGGAAGTCCGCGGAACGTAAAAAGCCTCGGGCGAGGCACCTCCCAAGACTTCGGATAACTCTATTGGACTAAAGCGCGGTCGAGCGGCGACCTCTATGGGCAATCAA
>JAJZZP010000089.1 GCA_021797515.1 Bacillota bacterium
CGGGGGAGTCTTCGCACACTGCCTGGATAATGGCAAACAAATGACCCACTCATCCAGGTTGGCGTAAGCATGTCCTTCTGACCTTCTCGCCTTGTGTGGGATTTTCCCGACATCCTGCGCCATCCGTTCAATTCAGGAGGTAAGCAATTTTCTGTGCCAACATATGCGCGCTTACACAAATTTAAACTGCACCCTGGCCAGATGCCGCCCGACTTGGCGGGCGGAAATGCTCTCCACGATCCCCCGTTGGATGGCCGTGTGGGCCAAGGCCGAGACCGGGCTATCGGGCGTTTGCGCGCACGGCATCGTCTATCCTGGGGCTAGGCACGTTCCCGCCCATCCTGGTCACTATCATTGGCGGGGGGGTTATTTACAGCTTTTTTATACCGATACTTTGCCCTTACCTTGGGATCACTGCCAGGGCGCGTTGTGAAACCGCTTCAGCTCTGAAATCCAGATGTCTCGGGGTTCAGCAGCGATCTTCACGAGACAACAATCATCCCAGGTTGTGGTCGTTGTCAATCACTGCGACACATGTCGGTCTTGGAATGGCGTAAGTGTAGCCCAGTGGCACCGGAATCCCCCGGTCATTAATAGCCATCACTTCAAGCAGATCCGCCCCTTGGCCGGCAATGATTAGCCACGAACAATCGGGTGTTACCGTGAAATGACGCGGAATCTTGGCTTGGGTAGGAACTACTGTCAACGGATCTAACCGAGCCCCGTGATCCTCCACTGCAAAAACAGCAATGCTGTTGTGTCCGCGGTTCGAGACGTAGAGGCGTTTAGCCTGAGCCCCGAGTACGATGTGGGCTGCCGAATTGGGGAGGTTATAATCAAGGGGTAAACTTGCCAACTGTTGCACCTGCTCCACGCGATCAAAGTCAGATTGATAGTAGTAGACGCTCACTGAGGCATCCAATTCGTTGACGACGTAAAAGTACGGGTTCCAGGGGTGAAATACCATCAAACGGGGCCCGCTCCCTGCGCTACCGACAATTTTCGTCACAAACTGTAGCGGGGCGGGGGACTGCGGAGAAATTCGATAAACCAGGATCGAATCCAACCCCAAATCAGGCACCAACGCATATCTATGGGATGGGTCCGTGATGATAGAGTGAGGATGCGCCGTGGCTTGCCGAGGAGAA
Organism: Bacillota bacterium; assembly: GCA_021797515.1. GTDB lineage: Bacteria > Bacillota > Sulfobacillia > Sulfobacillales > Sulfobacillaceae > Sulfobacillus_C. The sequence goes on from JAJZZP010000089.1 coordinate 1,149, forward strand.
TAACGTCCTTTGCCCAGATGCACGTGATGATACTGATAGGGGTGCATCGAACCGTCAGAAGTCAAGGGAAACCAGTCGACCGTTGGCCCGGCGTAATTGGCGACTAATAGGGCGTCGACACCATCGCTGGTCACCGTGGAAAGATAGCAGGGTAGTCCTCCGCTGGTGGCTTGAGATTGCGAGCAATGGACTGCTAATCGGCTGTCATCCCCCCCGATATAGAGCGCATAGATGCGGGGGTCTGTCTCACTTTCTTGCACCGAAAAGAGTCGATGGTGCGGTGCACTCCACGCTAGATAGGAAGGGTTTTCAATCCCAGCCACTCCTTGCACGTACCTTAAGTGGCCGGAAGTTTCATCTAGCAAAAGATGGTGAATGCCGGGCTGTCTATGGATTTGATAGCTGCCTATGTAAACCGAATACATGAGCGTACCCTCCGGTTCATGATTGCAAGTCCTTTGAGACACCAAAACCATGGAAGAACATCCCACTGCACCGTGGCCAGAAACGTTACCCTGCAATCCGTCGGCGAACTCTCAGTAAGGCACCTTACAGGCATCCCATTCTTGCGGCGCTTCGATGTAGGCCCCGCAGGGTTATTCCGACCATACGGCCATTCGGGTGGCTAATCCGCGCCCCATTGCAACAACAGGATTTACTCGTTGCGTAGCCAATGGCCCAGGCCCGCCGGTTGAGCTAATAACTCAGCGAGGTGGGAACTAATGAGACCCTGCGGTCAATCCATCGCATTCGTTGGTCTACCATACCGAGATCGTCGGAGGCTAAGGTGGGAATTCATCTTCGCGGCCCTGTTTGCCCGTTCCCATTCCAATTAGTTAACCATCTTTTGGAAACGCGCTTGCACCGCGCCTTTCGAATCTCGTTGGGGGGGATCATAGTGAACCAGGTCTCCTCCCACCCCTACCGCCAACGCCCCCGCTCTCAGCCACTCATGTGCCGTGTCTAGCGAAATGCCGCCCGTCGGGAAGAATTGTGCCGTGGGCAGCGGACCGTGCAGATGACGAAGCGCTTCCGCTTCTAACACGGCTTCTGGAACGTTCGCTGAATCCAAACCGTCTTCTCTCCACGGTGCGGGATTCCGGGGCGATTACGGCCATACGGCAGTCCCGTCCGGCAATCGGATCACCGGAGAGGGAAGGGTTTGGGCTGTTGCCGGAAAAGCCGCCGCCGCTTCTTCGTCGATTTCCATGCCCCATCCGGGGGAGGTGTTTGGATACATGTATCCGTCTCGCACTTCCGGCAAGCCGCGAAACACCATGGGGCTATGGTCGCCCCACCCTCCCCATTCGTGAATGCCGAAATTATGCGCGTGGATTTCGATATGAAGATTGGCCATATGCCCAAGGGGAGAAACGTCTTTGGGGTCTTGCCATGCAGTACGTATCCCATATAGCTCACAGAGGTGCGCGACTTTCAGTGCGGGGGTTACGCCGCCAATCTGACTAATATGTATACGGATAAAATCGATGAGTCGATTCGTAATCAGTGGCATCCACTCGAGCGGATGGGTGAAAAGTTCACTGATGGCAAGGGGGACTGTGCTTTGTTGACGCACAATCGACAACCATTCCACTTGTTCCGGAGGAAAGAGATCCTCGAGAAAAAACAAGTCGAAGGGTTCGACATCTTTCGCCAATCGAATCGCGTCTGCAGGTTGCAAGCGCTCATGAACATCGTGTAACAGTTCGATGGTCGTCCCGAATTCCTCGCGGATGCGCGCAAGCAACTCGGGAACGCGGCGCCGATAAGCGTGCGGATCAAAATACTCGCCCGGTAATGCACCACAAGGCGGATGGACATTCGGATTTAAAAATTTCACCCCCTCTTCCGCGGAAGAGTTGCCTGCCATACCGCCGTACCCTCCCCACTGACAGCGAATGAAACGATACCCCTCTTCTACAAATCGAGCGACATTGTCCACCACTTCGTCTAATGTACTGCCGTCCGCGTGTCGGTACACGGCGGCTGCCTCGCGGCTCTTGCCTCCCCACAGTTGATAGCACGGCATGCCAGCCCGTTTCCCCTTAATGTCCCACAACGCCATATCGAGTCCCGAAAGCGCAGCATTTAAGATCGGGCCGTTACGCCAAAAGGTACTGGCCATTGCCCCTTGCCAGATGTCTTCGATGTCATCCACGTTTCTCCCTTGGGCCCATGGTGCCAGGTAGGTACTTACCGCATGCGCCACCGTGAGCGCGCGCTGAGTAAATGTCGCACACCCGAATCCGTAGAGCTCGGGTTCCGAGGTGTCGACGCGAACCACGACGAGCGGACGGCCTTCGGGAGCCGTGACAATTGGACGCACTGATCGAATCGTAATGGGATCCATACTTTTTCCACCTTTCTTGACTCCGAGTGGAGTAGGGTTGTTTGGCATATCAATTCCTGGTTGGAGAGATAACTCCGAAAAGGTTCTTCAACGGAGGCATTGTGACCAACGTGCGCCCATCGATGCCTCACTGATGGAAGCGATCATCATAAGACAAGACACAATGATCAGAGGCATCTCAGCCTTCCCTAGACTAGGTTCGGAGTTATCTGACCCTCTGTTTATCAATTTGTGTGTCCCCATCAAATGAACGTCTGAGCACCACCAATTCTGGCGGTGGGCATGGACAAATTAAACCCTCCGTCGATTCGAAGAGTAATCCCGGTGACATAGCTCGCCTGAGGCGAAACAAGCCACGCCACGGCTTCGGCAATATCTTCCGGCGTGCCGGAACGTTTTAACGGCATCGCTGCGTCGATTTCTTGCAAGCGGTCCGGATCGGCCCCCTCAGCCAAGAAGGGTGTCAGAATTCGTCCTGGAGCAATCGCGTTAACACGAATGCCATGCGGAGCGAGCTCATATGCCATACTCTCCATCGCCCGCACCGAAGCCGCACGCATCGCCCCGTAGGCACTGTCCTGATCCGTGACGCGTTGATAATGTACGGAGGTAATTTGCACAAGATTTCCCCGAATTCGATGCTGGACCATCCATTGTGCCGCGCGTTGACTAATGAGGTACGGTGCCAAGAAGTTTAATCGATACAGAAAATCGAGGCTATCGTGGTCCATTTCCAGGAAGGGGTGCAAAATGGTGCGCCCGGCGTTGTTTACCACCAGATCCAAGCGTCCACCCAGCGCGAGGGCTTCGTCCACTAATTGGATTGGCGTAGACGGTACCGTTAAATCCCCCGTCAATAGCCATGCGTTTCGACCACCCTCGCGTGCATGATCCACCCACTCTGCTGCTTGATCGGGGACGTCCCAATAGTGCAGGGCGATCTGATAACCACGTTCCAAGAGCCGGTCTGCAATCGCGCGACCAATTCCTCGGGCTGCTCCGGTTACGAGCGCGACGGGAGACAGATTAGAAGCCATGACCTCCATCCCTTCATCCATTATCGCTCCCTCCCAAGACCCCCTGGTTGAGCAGAGCCCCTGGATGGCTGAGTAGATTCAACCGCAAAAACCTGTTTACCCTACTGGCGGGCGAACCCTATTAATTGTACCAGGGAGACAAAAGAAAGCAACTTGGGTCTGCGCGGTGTGGACTGATTTTATAGCGGCGCCGCCAAACCCACGTCGTGAGGATATCAATACCGAGCCCCCACCGCTAAGTTATTATGAAGGGGGGGCTCCTCCGTAGTTTTTCGCGAAAAACTGCAAACAATCGCTAAATCCCTAACCTGACGACATTGGGTCGCCCCGGCCCGCCAATGTTGTGGGTTGGTCTGAGCGAAATCTACAATCAAAAATAAATCCTTATTTGCGCATTTCGGTCCAACTTACCACGCAAACCGGAAAGTCCTTACCACGCAAACCGGAAAGTCTTTACCACTCGAAACGGAAATCTCTTACCGCACTCAGTCGTTGTTTCTGTTGTACCGGAT
>JAJZZP010000097.1 GCA_021797515.1 Bacillota bacterium
CGGATGGTTTCCGTAGAACTACGTGCCGCTGGATCTTCGATGTGGCCCCGTTCGACAACAGCAAAACCCAGAGGCAAGGGGTTTCCGGAACCGACAAGAGATCGGATGGTTTCGCCTCGAACTTCGCCGATCTGGGGCACGAAGGCTATGGTCTAGGAATTGAGCTCTAGCTAGGAAGAAAAACAACGGAAGACACTTTCGCATTTCTCCACGAATGCCTGAGACCGTGCGTGGCGCATCCTGCCAATGCAACGTTCTGGGTTCGCGTCGATTCGGGCAACGATAGTACGGACAATGTGGCGGTGTGTTGGGCGATACACGCAGAGTTCCTGATTAAGCGCAATCTCAGTCGGGAATCGCTCGGCGAGTGGTTGGCCGTGGCGCGCGCCGAAGGCACGGCCGAGCATCTCCGTGAGCGAAAAACCCTTTATCGCGCTGTTGAGGCTAACTTATTTTGGCATTGGTTTGAATCAATAAGTTGTCATCATAGCTTCCATTTTCACGGGGCCTACTATGTGATTCAGGAGGAACTGTCGGACAGCACGCTCCTCCCCTTATAGCATTCGCGTTTAGCGCAGATTGCGCATTTCAGCCGTCAGCCCAACCCGAATCCCAGCCGATCGGGCTATGTTGCCGTAATGTCCAAATCACGGAACGATGGAGTAGTATCACCGTGAATACCAGACGGATAAGTTCTTGAACGGTTGCCCTCAGGTAAGTTTCCCACCAACGCCATGATTTTATCGGTTGCTCTATTGGTGCTCAATCTGCTCCGCGTCATCGGGCCAGGAACGCTCGACCATCCCGACGTGGGTGTGCCGCGCAGAGGGTCATATTATTGATGACCGTCCGAAAAAATCGCCGGCGGGTCGCCACTTTCCGCTGGAGGAATGTTGCGAACGATTCACGTGGCACTATCCCATGGATCGGTACTACCATTGCCAGTCCTTCACGGAATCGCGAACGACTGGCCGCACTGCGCATGCGGCCCCATCGACCCCGTCTGATTGCCCTTACGACCTCCTTCACTTCACTTCACTTCCACAGCGTGAGGCGAAACAGTGGGGTTAACCAACCTCACAAATTTGTCCTGCCTGCGATCTCATTGATCACCCACCTGGAACCTGTACGAGCCCTCTGTCTCCCCAGATTGACAAGCTGGGGGCCTCGTGGAGGGCACCAACTCCATTTATTTCGATCTTATGGAACCATCATGCTTCAGGGTTGATTCGGTACCCTTAGGATTGCGAAATCGTGCCGCAGGGCTCCGCAAGGATGATGCGGCGGTGAAAAATGGTCTGCTTTACCCTCAGATCAGCAATGTGCCTCAGGAAGGAGCCAACAGCCGAATTGAAATGAAACACCGGCACGAAGGTGGGCATGCAGCATTTGGACTGCTCAATGCCGACAATGTCCCCACTGTCCCCCGGGACGTCGAACACCTTTTGGGTTCCCCATAAATATCCGCTCGATTCTAATCACTGCATAATGTTTTATGAGGGGCTCTAACCAAATTCTCACCTTTCCCCCCTATACTCGGTAAGAATCGTCCATTACCATCAACCTTTTTTGGCTAAACTGGAGACGAAACACCTATTGGAACGACCGCCGCCCGAGAGTTCTCGGAAGGAACGGAGAGATGTGATGAATAGCGCTTGGCTAAAAGTACTGAGTTTTACCGGGACGGCGGCATTTGCCGCCGGGTGTGGACTAACGCCCCAAGCTTCACCCAAACCGCCTACCCATCATCAAAGAGTAACCACGTCGCAACCTAAGTTGTGGCGTAGCGCGGGACCGACTGCCGCTTTGCCAGGGGATGTGTTGATTGCCGACTCCCATAATAACCGGATTCTTTTAGTCAATCCGCAGAAACAGATTATCTGGCAATACCCGGCACCTGGACATCCATCAGCGTTGCATGACAACGATGATGTCTTTTTTGGACCGCATTGGGATGAGATCATTACCAATCAGGAAGGCTACAACATGGTCTCCATCATAAATTTCAACACCCGCAAGATTGTCTGGAGCTATGGACATCCAGGCATGCCCGGGTCAGCCCAAGGTTATCTTCATACCCCCGACGACGCATTTTTATATCAAACCCCGCATGGGGATCAAATCACGGTGGCCGATATTCGCAATCAGCGCATTTTGTTTATTAATCGCGCCACAAAACGCATTAGCAAACAGTATGGCCAAACCGGGGTGATGGCAGCTAATCCGCCAACAACATTCGCTGCCCCCAACGGGGATTTTCCTGCACCTCACGGCGGCATGTTGGTAACTCAAATAGACGGCAACGACGCTCTTTTACTGAATAAACAAGGCCATGTGCAGTGGACGGTTCACTTCCCCCAACAGTTTTATTACCCTTCCGACGCCAACTTCACGGCTCACGGCAATATCATCGTGGCCTTTTACACCGACCCTGGTGCCGTTATCAAAATAAGTCCTACTGGCAAAGTGCTTTGGCAGTACTATGTCACCAGTGGGTCGGGAATGCTGAACCAACCGTCCTTGGCTGTAGAACTCCCCAATGGCAACGTCCTGTTAAATGACGATCACAATGACCGAGTCATTGTGATTAATCCAAAAACCAACAAAATCGTGTGGCAATATGGACATACCGGAGTGCCTGGCACCGCTCCCGGGTACCTCAATGTGCCTGACGGCCTGGACTTTTTGCCTCCCGGTATCGTTCCCGGAGGAAAGAATCCCATCTCTAACCATCTTTGGAGTTATCCGGGAAACGGCTTGTAATCGCCTCTGAGCCTGCCTTTACCAAATTCTGGTGTAATTTAGGCGGACTTTAGCCGTGGGGAGGTTCAGTATTCCACATATTTCTTCCCGGGTTACAGGGAACTCTCGGGTTCTCCTTGTGGCCTCTTCGACTGCCTGAACGGAAACATATTACGATAACTTAGCGAGGATGTATCGGCGATCATTATCATTAAGTACTTTATGTCGTCAACGTACTAAAGTATACTCTTTCGGGTTATCTTAAAGTTTCTTATCCAGAGGAGAGTGCTAATTCATGAGTGCGGTATCGCGCCCACCGTCCAATGTTTCGAAAACTCCCAACGGGTTAATTCGCCAATTGACCAACACACAGATGATTGCGCTGGCGATTGCCGGCATTGGCCCTTTTTATTCGATATTTGTGGTATACGGTTCTATAGCTCAAGCCGTAGGCACTGGTATTTTATGGCTTTTCTTGGGAGCTGGAATTGTGGCGGTGGCCAATGGTCTGGTGTTTTCCCACCTGTCTCGCTACTACCCGCTTGCGGGTGGTGGTTATGCCTTAGTGCGCCAGATATTAGGTCCTGCGGTCGGCGCCATGTACGTAATCTTATCAATTCTCAACTGGGTACTGGTCGTGGCCGCCTTTACCGGGCCTGCCGCCACTTTCATCAACACGCTCCACCCCATTATGTCTCCGACGTTTCTGCAAATTCTGCTGATTCTCATCATGGTTTTACTTTCCGTGGGCAATGTCCGATTGTCCGGGGTGGTTTCGGTGGTGTTTTTAATCCTGGAACTTTGCTTCACCGCATTTTGGATTGTCTTGGGGTTCACCCATTTGCAGTTGCCGTGGTCTACGGTGATGGAGCGGCCCCGCTCTTTATCGGCCCACGCTATCGGTCAGCCAATCGGCATATTAGCGTTTGTTAGCGCCATCCCCCTAGCTATTTACTCCTTGGCGGGATATGAAAGTTCCATTCACTACACCGAAGAAATGCTGAACTTCAAAAAAATCGTAACGACCGTGACGGTGAGCGCTGTCGGCGCTGCACTGTTATACATGATTGCCATGCCCCTGGTATTGCTAACCGATCATCATTTTGGCCTCGTGATGAATGCCACAATACCTGGAGAATCCGCCATGATCCACGCGGTGCACGGAATAGCTCCGCTGTTTTTAATTTATCTCGCCATCTCATCATTTAATGGTGGCCTAGTAAGTTATCAGGAAGCCAGTCGGATGTTGATGAACGCCGCCAACGATGGCAATTTCGGAATCTGGCTTAAACACATATTAGGACGGGTAACCCAACGGGGGGTTCCCTGGGTGGCGACCTTAATCTGGTTTGTCCCCACGGTGATGGTCGTCCTAATCGCCAACCTCAGCACTATCCTATCATTTACCGGGGTGACAATTATGGTCACTTATATTATTGTAGCCATAGCGGCAATCTGGTTTAAGGTAAAAACGTCGCGACAACTCGAGCAGCATGGGGGCGCGTTTTGGGCTTTTCCCTTAGTGCCCTTGTTTGTCATCGCCGCGAGTATCGTGGTGATAATCTTGCAGCCGAAGAGCTACATTGCCATCTCAGCCGGAATTTTGGTCGCTGGTGCCTTAATTGGCTGGGCAGCATTCAAGAGATTTCGTTTTACCTCAACCGAAGAACTCATCCAAAACTCATTGCGAGCCCAAGGTGAGGTGCAATAGTTCATTTCGGAAGTCGACAAGGATGTGAGAGGCATGCATATACAAGGTGATCGCTGGTTGCCTGACGAGACCCCGTTTAGTGTGGACACGCCCCACTTATGGGGCGACTGGTATTGCGATTCGGAAGTCAGCACGCTGCGCTGTTTTGATGCATCGTCCCGGACCAGAACTGGATTTGATATCCCCCACTAGCCATCATGACTATGTTTTTGATGCTCCCATTGAGCACGCGCGATTTCGCGATCAATGCGACCATCTTTAGGCCATATACGAGGAACAAGGCGTTACGGTGCATCTAGTAGAAAACCAACGGCTTGATCGTCCCAACGCCGTTTACGTACGCGATTTGGTGACTATGACCCCGGAAGACACTGGCTAACCTGGGAGTCCCGATCATCAAAACTGTCAATGGCACTGGTGTATTTGAGGGATCCAATGTGATGTGGCTCGACCGCCACACCTATCTTTTAGGGCCCTCTGAAAAATAGTTTGCGAATCTGCAAAGGAAAATGCATGATCCATCGCGAACCTGTCTGTGTCGGGAGACGAAAGGACGGGTACACGATGGCCAACACGGAGGCGCAGGAAGCCGT
>JAJZZP010000061.1 GCA_021797515.1 Bacillota bacterium
AAAAAAATAAGACCGAGGGCTTTAAGGTTAGTGGCCTACCCTCGGTCAGATCTGGTGATCTATGGCTATTATAGCGTTAACAATGTCATTAAGCCCAGTACTCCGGGGCGATCGCGGGCCCTGTCCGCCGTGCCCCACCGATGCCGATCCTGTCCTCGTGCGGAACGGCACCTCTACGCGTCCTGTGCAAGACGGGCGCGGGGTCTACATTCTGACCATTCAGCGCTATCGCTGTCGCACCTGCGCAGTCACTGACAGTGCCCTGCCCTATGATTGTCGCCCGTACACGGCCCACACCTGGGCCGTGGTGTGGGCCGTGGGATGGCTTTGGCCTCAGGCCTACCACTGGACCTGGAAACGGTGTCATCAGTGGCTGGCGGATCACCACATCGACGTGCACCAGCGGACCCTCGAACGGTGGGCGGCCCGCTGGCGCGACGGGGCCGCGATGGTGATTCAGCGCGCCATCCAATGGATTGCGGCACTGTACGGCACCCGGGCGGTCCCGGTCTGGCCCGAGCCGGAACAACCGCTTTGGCACCATTGGCGCCCACTGTGGCAGGGGGTGGTCCAGATGTCTGACCTTTTCCACCCCCTAATGAAACGTGACACGTGCGGCCTCCTTTTGGTAGGGTAAGAACGGTCAAAATAAGGAGGGTGGCATGAGCCAATCGTATACCGCAGAGTTTAAAGCCCAGGTGATTCATGAGGTCCAGGAGACGCAGAATGCAACCATTGTGGCCCGCCGCCATCCACTCAGTCCGAGTATGGTGCGACGGTGGAGCCGGGAAGTGCGCCAAGAAACCGGGAAAAGTTCCGAGGGTTTATCGCGGGCGGAAGAAAATGCCCCACGCAAACGCTTGGTCATCGACCGGGATTTGCAAATCGCGGTCCTCCAAGATGCGTTGCGAAAAAAGGGGATCCACCCGTGACCGAATTGTGCCAATGGGCGGATAGTGGAGTGCAAAACGGCAAACCGGTGCGCGGGGTATGTGCCGCCCTCGGATTATCCCGGGGCACGTATGATGCGTGGCGCCACCGCCTTATCCGCGAGGGCCCATCGGAGCCGGCCCCGTCACGGGGCCGGCTCGTGCCCGGATACAGTCTAACGGGGCAGGGACAGAAGGTTCCTGACGGACAGATGATGGAGTGGATTGTCGAGATTTTGGAAGACGAGAATCCCGCCTATGGCTACGAGAAATTAACGTGGCGCCTGCGACGGCGGTTCGATCTCACCATGAACAAAAAGACAGGGTACCGCCTGTGTCGCGAGATGGAACTCCTGTGGCCGCAACGACAGCGGAAAACCGTCTATCCGCGGCGATTGCCCCGCCATGGGGTGATTACGCGCCCGAATCAGCTGTGGCAGACCGACCTGACAGAGGGCACCATCGCAGGGGAAGACCGATTTTTCTCTCGGCAAGCGATCAGGGATGTCTGCAACCGCAGTATTATTGCGTACCACCTGGGATTGACGTGTAAAGCGGCGGATGCCGCCCGGATCCTGGCTCAGGCCGTCGCCGTACGGAAGGCGGAATGGGGGGAACCGCCGGTGATTCGGACCGACAATGGGCCGCAATTCATTGCGGCCAAGTTTGAGCAGCAGTGTCACACGTTAAGCCTGGAACATGAACGGATTCCGGTCCATAGTCCGCATGACAATGCCTCTATGGAATCGTGGCATGCCCAATTGGAACGGGAATGTTTGGCCCGTCAAGAGTTTATGACCTACGCGGAAGCATATCGTGTCGTGACCCAGTGGATCCACGACTACAACACGATTCGCATTCATAGTCGGTTAGATCACCGGTCCCCCATGGAAATGCGGGCCCGGGTAGCGGTGGGACAGGCCCAATGGATTCCCCTGCGCGTCTAAGAATGACCGACGTCCCCATTGCTCTCAGGAGGAGGCCATAGACAGGGCATTTGTACGATGGCGCGGCAATTCCGCGCAATTATTAGCCACCGTGTACGATCAAGGCCGATCACGCCAAATCCTCTTGGCCCATTGACATGGAGCGTACGCGACCACCGCGTCGGTTCGGAAGACGGTAGCCGACCAATTTCCGGAGGTGGTGATCGACTGGCATGCGGTGGATCGGGCGCTGGCTATCGGGCCCCCTACGGCAGTGTCCCCGAGTTCTACGCAACTTGAGTGGGCTACGGTGGCGTCGTGGTTACAGGATTGGGCCATGGATCGCACGCAGGGATTTCCTGCCGAGCGTGCGACCTTGCAGGCCGCTGCTCGGGTGTTAACGTCCTGGCAAGCCCGGCGATCGGGGTAAGCACTGCCGTCACTGCTTAGATCCCCTTATCACTCCGGCTTTCGGAGGTGCCTCGCGTCGCGAGCGTCCCGAAACCGGAGTCCCCGCCCAGAGGGCGGTGCTTTTCGTCAACGTTCCCCAGGACCCGACACACGCAAGGACGAGAGGGGAGGAATCTGACATCTGATGTCATGTCGGCCAAAAATTACTCGTCAAGTCGGTTGTCGCAATCGGTTCTCGCGCAGCGAGAAGTGTTTAAAACCACGGAAATCGATGCAATATTAAAAAAATCGTCGAGAGAGATCGCTCGTGTTCACTTAACGGGGGTTAGATCGGTCAACTGCACCGAGGCTTCTGCAATTTGAGCGCGTGGGCGTCAGCCTGGTCGGAGCGCACGGGTTGGGGGTGCAGGGTTGACGCCATTTTTCGGGATTACGAGAGATTGCTGACGTTAACGGGATTCTCCCGCTGCATTCAACACGTCCTTGAGATGTCGCAGTTCTTCGGCGGTCGCTTCTGCAATGGAATGAATGCGCTGATCGGCGGTTTTGTGTACGAGAAATCTGTCACGTTTGCCAATCACTCGGACGATCACATGGTTTTCGGAATCAACGGAATAGATGACACGGATTCGATCCCCGGCTCTAATACTAAAATACCCATACAAATCAATCCCCGCCTTGTTTCCTAGGGGTTCCCCATAGGCGCGGGGATCTCGTTCGAGTTTGGCAATTGCTTTGCGAACCTCTAAGCGTACGCTGTGATCCATAGTGATATAGTCTTCCGCCGCTCCAGGGGTAAAATCGATCTCCGTCACGAGCGAGCCCGGCGTTCAACTTCGGTTAACGGCACTGTTGGACTCCCATTGCGCGTCCATTCTAGATCTTGTCGCAACGCGACAACAGTCCAATACAAATCTTCGGCTTGCTCTTCCATTTCTGTCAGCTTCCGATAGGTACCAATATCGACCAACATCGCCACATCTTCGCCCCGTTGGGTCAAGGTGATGGGGCCGGATTTCGCGCTCGTGACGTATTGACCAACTTTTTTGCTAAAGCTCGTTAATGATACACGGTGTTCTGCCATAGCGACCGAGCCTCCCATAATCCTCCACTCTCCTTACTTAGTATGGTTTTTACACCATAATATTATACGTGATTATGCCGGGAAGCAATGACGTATTTACGACCGGTGCGTCTTAAACGGGTAGTGCACCCCGTACCCCAAACGACCGCGTTTTGGGCGCATTTCGCAGGAGAGAAATCAGGACCCAACAATGCGAGTCTCGGGACGTCCGGCGGGCTGCCCATGTGGGTAAGGCTGTCGGCGGTGCCAGCGCCATGCGCGGTAGGTTTCCCGCAGGCGCCGTGGTGTAGGGGGACTGTCGCCAAGGCGCCCATGGCGGGTGCGCATTCGGAGCCATAATCCACTTTTCGTGAGGACGAAGTGTCTGATTTCTATGCATCGGTTGTTTGTATTCCCGTGGAAGCCTCTCCGGGCGACAAACAAAATCCCTCCCTACGCACTGGATTGCGCAACACTTGCCGCAATCCAGTGGGGTTCCATCCATTGGCAAACCCGTTTAGGCGATGCCTAGCCCGGGCTCTCAATCGGAAATGTAGGGTGCCAGCATCAGCCCAACCGACCATCTGCCGCGTCGTTGAAGGGCTCCACTGCGAGGGACTCGCCGCTCAAGGGCGACTCCATCTCCACGCCAACGAACAATTGCCCGTCAATGAGCCGATGGTCGACGCGGGCAGCCTCAGCATCGGTTCGGAGAAATTCAGCCGTCACCAAATTGTCGGCCGATTCTTCGCGCGTAGCCATCGCTTCGAGCACCTGCCTGTCATTCCAATCGACGGAGCCAAGATATACGATTGATAGCTTGGGTTATTGTCAGCGTAGGTTCCCCAGATATCCCAACATTATAGAGGTGTCGGCTCAGTAGCCATTGAGCAATCCCGTTGCGACGTATCGTCTTGGAATGGGCTTCCCCATTGTGCCCGGCAGACGCGTCATGGTCACGTCTACCGGGTCTCGCGGGGCACCCCATCAATCAATCCTCTTGTGTTTCCAGCACCCAAGGAAAGTGTTCGGCCATCCAGTCGGGTCGGTCCTCCGGGTCGATGCGCTCATCGCTAACCCGCTCGCCGTCTTTCCATGCAACTTCTCCATACTCGACATTGTCGGGTTCACCATGAACCAAGTGAAACCTCGGCATCGGCCATTGAGCGGCGGCGGCATCGAGCCAAACCAACGGCGGAGACCACGCGGTATCAAGGAGATAGTCCGCTGACGCCGTCCCATCGGACTCCCGGGAAACTTCGGGGACACCGTGTTGAATATCCGGCTCCCATTTTGTCCCCCAATGTTGGGTATGTTTGACTAAAACCTCGCAATGTCCATTAGGGATTTAACGGTGAACTACTAAGGCGGCATGATGAAATTAATTCCAAATTTTGCAAAGGAAAATGACGGATCCATCGCGAATAGATGACCATCTTAATTCGCGAAAGGGTCGATGTTCCCAATGGCTTATACCTCACAGCAGGAGCAAATCATTCGTGACAAATTTTTAGGCCTGGCCGAGTATCTCAACGAACGATCGCGTCGGATATGGGCAGCTCTGGAAGCCCGTGCACTAGGAGAGTTTTCATAAAGTCCTTGACGCGCGGGATTCGAAGACTTGTTAGCGATTCCCCGCATTCGGAGCACCATTTTTTCGTAAACCATGCCCGAGTCGTGACAAACGACTCAAAATACGCGAC
>JAJZZP010000071.1 GCA_021797515.1 Bacillota bacterium
TGTTCCTTGGTACATCGCGGGGTCTGTATGCATAAGGTCACGATAGCAGATCCTCTAGAAAAAGTCCATCCTAAATTTCAACGTTATGCGCTATTTGATTAGGGAGGACTTTGACGGGGCCTTGGGGATCCAACTCATGGCGTTGACTTTTTGGATTTGATGGGCCACACCAAAGGCCGCCAACCTAGCTAGAACAACCTTGGTGGTGGTATTCTTTGCCGTAAGAATGATCATTATTTTGCCCGTTGCACTAACTAATATCTGATTAAGATTCATTAAAATACAACGTGGCGGGGACCTCGGCCATCAGGCTGGGGCCGCTGCCCAGTTTTTAGATGGGATGGAGATCGGCTGCTCCCCCATGCGGCGGGACCTTTTGGGCAGTCGACTGGGGCTGCCACAAAAAGTGACTGCGCAAGAAATTCCACTAATAAATGCGGCCGGATTGCAAAATAACCTGAGTTTCAGCTAGCCACCACCCATGATTTCCAGGCTTGGCAATACTTTTCTGCTACGACAGGGTAGACAGGTGATGTCGATAACTGTCATGATCGAACTATGGACCGGTTGCCGGTTTCGCGTGACCTTCGCGTTCTGGTTAACGTTCTCTTTCCAGAGGAAATTCGCAAGGAGGGATGTTTTTGTTCGGAGGTATGCGTGCCTCAGTGGTGGCGGGGGTTATCGTGGTGTTGATTGTGGTCGCGGCTGTCATCCAATTTGTGCGGCCCGTTCCACAGGCCAATGCGCAAATTAGTTTGATTGCTCACGGACAGATTGCAGGGACTCCGCCCCAGTTGCCTTGGCCCGCCAATGTTCAAGCAACACTGGCTATTCCGGGCATTGGCAGTTTTGGAGAACATGGCCCGGTGACGCCTGGCCCTATCGGTAGTGTGGCCAAAGTGATGACCGCATATTTGGTGTTGAAGGCGCATCCCTTAGGCCTTTACAATAACGGCCCCAGCATTACGGTAACACCCCAAGACGCTGCCTTGTACCAGCAAGATGCCTCGACCCAGCAATCGGTAATGTTGGTGACTGCGGGAGAAAAGTTGACGGAGCGCCAGCTTTTGGAAGGACTTTTAGTGGCATCAGGCAATAATATTGCGACGATGCTGGCGGATTGGGTGGGCGGCAGTCCTCAGCATTTTGCGGTTATGATGAATCAAGAGGCCAAGGCTTTGGGGATGAATCACACCCATTATCAAGGCCCTAGCGGACTAAATCCCGAAACTACCAGTACAGTGCAAGATCAGGTCAAACTGGCTGAAATAGCGATGAAAATTCCGGTATTTGCGGAACTTGTCGATATGGCGCAAATGACGGTACCAGGACTAGTGAAACCTGAGTACAACTATAATTATTTGGTTGGTCATGATGGAATTGTTGGTGTGAAGACTGGCTCCACATTGCAATCCGGCGGATGCTTTATTTTCGCCGGTAAACGGGTCATGGGCAATCAAAACGTCATCGTCTATGGTGGCATTGTGGGTCAGCCTGGCACGAAAACGGCTAGTCAGCTACAGATGAGCCTAAGTGATGGGGAAAATCTATTAAATGCCGTAAGCGGAGTAGTGACTTCCCACACGGTGGTCCAGTCGGGGGAACCGGTGGGCACGATCAATGTTCCCTGGCAATCGAACGTGGTATTACAAACGACCAAGCGAGTCACCTTATTAGGCTGGCCTGGCTTGGATTACGCGGCTCATGTGTCCTTAACCAAATTGCCGACTGATGTCAAAGAACTGGCTGCGGGGACCGTTGTGGGCGCTCTCACTGTTACCACCGGCTCTCAAACCGTGACGGTTCCGGTAGTAACGGCCTCTAAATTAACCGGACCTTCGTTGGCATGGCGCATGAGCAGAATATAAGAATTCATTCCAAAAACCCGGGGTGATGAACCTCGGGTTTTTGGTATTGGTTTACATTGTCACACGCTGGTAGCAGAGATGGCAGATGATGTACTCATCGGTCTGCATCATGGTAACTGACTTCAGTTGTGGCATCCTGAAGTGGCAGGCCTAATGATTTTCGTGTGGGCATTATATTTTTACATTCCGCGCTTCAAAAATGGTATTTACTTCATTCCCTCAAATGGCTCAGAAACCACGGTCATGGTGTGCATGGACGTTATCATAAAGGTGCTGTCCGGGTGTCCGACTGCCGTTAAGATGGCTTCCAAGGTGGGATGAAATAAGGTACCGGAGACAATGTGGCGCTAGCTCTGGAAGTCGGCAGCAACCTCCATTCCATGGCCCATCGGATGCGTCAGCCTGCGACGGGACGGTGGGCGGTTGGACATACCTCCTGGAGCATGATTTTTCCGTAGTGTGGTGATTCAAGGGGATGCTGCCCTCTGGGCGAGAGATATTGAGGACCTGGGCATGTCAATGCGTGGAGATAGCGGCCTCGCAAGGGTTCCGCATGTGGGATCGATTGGATCGCAGGCCGGGTAAATACGTGAGGTCGGTTCGGTGTGGAACTGAAGGGGCGCTGACCCGTGTACCGTCGTTCGTGATCCCGTGAAGAACGGGCAATGGTTGTACAGATCCACGGGCCGAGCCTTGAATCGTTTTCTTTGGGGTAGGGCTCCCGGGCGGTCTGATGTAAGGCCAATACTAGCCATAAATGCGCAAGGCGCGTGAGCGCAGGGAGCCTTTGCAAACCCTGCCAATCCCGTGAGTACCGATGGGTCTTATGGTCACCAAAGTTCTTTTCTCTGAGAATATGAAACATTACCGAATCAGTTTGTCTCCGAGCGGCTGTATGAAGAGGAGAAGAAGCAAACCGTACCGCCACAATGACTGCTCGAACTGTCTAGTTGGGATCTCTTCAGCGAAATTGGCGGAAGACGCCCCTCTCTATGCTTGTCGATCCGACATTCGCTAAACGATGCCAAGTATCCTCGTAGTGGGGATTATTTGACGATTACGTGCCCTCGGCATCGGGGATGTGATATTCGAGTCCGAGTTTGCACGACAATTCGGTCACCACACCGAACAGCCGCAGACCGACAACGACGGGTCTCGGGGACTATGCCTTGAGTTGGAGACCCGAGATCGGGCGGCTCTGGTCGCCCAGGGGCTCATTATGGCGTCTGCCAAGAAACGGGGACCGATGTTATCACAGTACGTGGGTCTTGACCTGACCTGCCACCGGATGGCGCGGCATGGGTGGAAGATTGAGGGACAAGACTTCCCTTGTGTTTCTGGTGGCCATTTATGGTATGCTCGTTTCAGTGGTTGCCATGCGGTGGCCCCTTTATGAGCTCGACTTCGAAATCCCCCCGACTTTCGCGTGGATTACGCCTGATTAATTTGTTTTTAAATTTGGATTTGATAATGCCAGTGTCCGTATATATTATCGATACTGGACATGCCGATTATTTGATATATCGTACCGCGCCGGGAGTGTCTCATTTATCCGCGTTGGCTGACCAGAAATTGGGATGCATCGTGATGAGTGTGGGGATGTTTATTGCCTATAGGTGACCTTTATTGTCACCTATCCCGGTTACGACGAAAGCCATTGGTATGAGTAACGTCGACGGAAAGCGAGTTGTGATAAGACGATGGTGTTTGATCATCATGTTCACCTTGAGCATGGGCCATATAGCCCGCATGAGTATACCGAAGCATGGGTTGCGCAATATTTTGATACCGCGGTTCGTATGGATGTAACTGGAATAGGGGTGGTGGAACATGCGTATCGATTCACTGAAGCTCGTGGACTCCTACCAGGGCAATGGGCTTTGGATCGTTGTCGGTACTCGTTGGAGACATATCATCATCGAATTCGACAGATAACAGACAAATTTCCCGTCGCGCTGGGGTTAGAGGTGGATTTTGTTCCCGAACAGGTGGCTGGCATTGCAACATATTTGGCACAGTATCTCTGGGATTTTGTTTTGGGCTCGGTTCATTTTTTAGGGGAGTTTGGGCTCGATGTTCGGGAGATGGACCACTACTATGCTGAATGGGGCCAAGAACTTGTATGGCGTCGTTATTACGAAACGACCATAGCGGCAGTGGAGAGCGACCTGTTTGATGTCATTACGCATCCTGACCTCCCGAAATTATTTGGTCATCCTAAACCGCCGCTAGAATTCCTGGATCCCTGGTATCGACGACTTGCTGATGCCTTGAATGCCCACCAGGTTGCTTTAGAGATTAACACTGCTGGTTTGCGTAGACCCATTGAGGAAATTTACCCTGCTCTGCGGTTGCTGGAATGGGCCCACCAGGCTGAAGTATCCATTACTATCGGGTCAGACGCTCATGAGCCGGAGAATGTGGGCATATTTTTCCCCGAGGCGTTGTTGCTTGCTAAGCGCGCAGGTTATCGGTCGGCGTTAGGTTTTAAACACGGGGAGCGTCAATCGCTGCCGTTCGAGTGAGGTGACAGTCACGATTTGTCTAGAGCCATTGGTTTGGGTGTGGTGTCCGCGCTGTTCTTTTCCTCAACCTTTGTTCTAAACCGGGTTATGCGATTAGACGGGGCCAGTCTATGGTGGATGAGTTCCTTACGCTACTTATTTAGCGTCCCGGTTTTGGCAGTAGTGGTGTGGAGACGCAGAGGATGGAAGTCCCTATGGTTGGACTTCATAGTGCGTCCCTGGCCGTGGATCTTGTGGGGCACCATAGCCTTCGGGTTGTTTTACCTGCCCTTAACTTGGGTTGTCCGGTGGGCTCCCGCCTGGCTTGTGACTAGTAGTTGGCAGTTAAGGCGGCCTGGGGTAATTAATTTTCATTTTGCAAAGGAATTTGCCGGTTGAATGTGGAATGTTCTCCCAACACCTGATTGGGAGGAATCGATCCATGTACACCGACGACATCGAAGAGCAGTTGCGGCAGAAGTTCCGCCGCCTCGAGCCGTTTCTGGATGAAAAGGTGCGCCGATTAGCGGCCGCGAATGAAGCACTGGCCTTGGGCTTTGGCGGCATTGCCATGGTGGCCCGCGCCTCCGGCTTGT
>JAJZZP010000048.1 GCA_021797515.1 Bacillota bacterium
GCCTCCGACCGATATGACAAGATGACGGAGATGGCCGCAGGCCATCTCCGTGACCCAACATGCCTCGAACCAAAATTCCGTCAAATGGCTGAATCGCCTTCTCTAGGGGGTACCTGAATAGTTACAAGTGATTTTCGTGACCGTGTTCCCTACGGGCGCAATTATGCCTTCCAGTCGACATGTTGATGGGATGAGCTTTTGCATTGAACGGTGTCGCCAAGCGGTATATAGTTGATATATACCACGGGGGTGATTTGATGGAGAGGGCTAAGATTTTTCAGTCTGGGCGTAGTCAGGCTGTTCGTTTGCCTAAAGAATTTCGCTTTAACGGCTCAGAGGTGTTTATAAAACGTGTTGGTAACGCCGTAGTTTTGTTGCCTATGGATGGTGCTTGGGACTCGTTGGCCCGGTCACTGGAGTTATTCTCAGACGATTACATGACGGATCGCCAACAACCAATAAGGCAACAACAACGCGAGGAAGCGTTTTGATGCTATATATGCTGGATACTAACATTTGCATATTTCTCATCAAACGGCGGTCAGATGACTTTATACATCGCATGCAGGTACTCCGTACAGGCGAAATCGGGGTTTCCGTGGTTACCGTAGCAGAACTACAATACGGCGTTTCCAAGAGTGAACATAGAGAACGGAATCAGGCTGCATTAGCAGCATTCCTTTTGCCTCTGGACATTGCCGATCTCTCGTTTGACGTCTCAGTCACGTATGGACAAATACGAGCGGAATTAGAGAGAGACGAACAGCCTATTGGTCCACTCGATACGATGATTGCCGCACACGCATTGTCACTTGATGTCCCACTGATTACCAACAAAACGCGGCAATTCGAACGGGTCAAAGGATTGCGTGTTGAAGATTGGACACCAAGTGAAACACGCAACGAGATGTGACGATGGTTATACGTCAACTACCCCGCCCTAAAGGGCGGAGCTTGGAGCAATTCGCGACACGTGAGGATTCTTCAAGCTCGGTTGACCAGGGAAAGCGGTAACCAACCCGCTCCGTTGGCCACAGGTCGTTAAGACGCACTCCGGCGATGCTTCCTCAGTCCCGGACTCTGCAAGGTAGGGATCATGCAGGCGCAAGGCAAAACGCCGAAGGTTCCTACCGTCTCCGCAAGGGGAGAGCCGATGGCAGACATTCCCGAGGGGAGCGGGGCTCTAAAGGCCCCCGTCACCAGACCCGTAAGGGGGAAGGAGAGAACAATGGCAGTCTTTGTGCTCGACAAACATCAGGAACCGCTGATGCCGTGCTCGGAGAAACGCGCGCGGTTGTTATTAGAAAGAGGGCGTGCGGTGGTCCACCGCATGATGCCCTTCACCATCCGTCTAAAAGATCGCAAAGTGGAGGATTCTGTGTTGCAGCCGGTGCGGTTGAAGCTGGACCCCGGCAGTCAGACGACAGGGATAGCGCTGGTGCGAGAAGTGGAAGAAACCGTGGATGTCGAGACCGGCGAAGTCTCGCGTTCAGCTGCCGTGTTGATGCTGTGGGAACTGAAGCATCGAGGCCAGGCCATTCGCAACGCCTTAACCCAACGACAAGGGCATCGACGGTTTCGCCGATCCCGTCTGCGCTCGCTCGGCCCGGTTTGACAACCGTACGCGACCACAAGGTTGGCTGGCACCCAGCCTGCAACATCGGGTCGATACGACCATGGCTTGGGTGAGACGTCTGATGCGCTGGGTTCCTATTACGGCATTGTCTCAGGAACTCGCGCGGTTCGATCTGCAACAGATGCAGAACCCAGAAATCCAAGGGGCGGAGTATCAGCACGGCACACTCTTCGGCTACGAGGTGCGCGAGTACCTGCTGGAGAAGTGGGATCGCAAATGTGCGTATTGCGATGCAGAGAACGTACCGCTAGAGATCGAGCATCTGCATCCCAAAGCCCGAGGTGGCAGTAACCGCGTGAGCAACCTCACGATAGCCTGTGTTCCGTGTAATCGACGCAAAGGGGTTCAGACTCTCGCAGACTTTCTGGCGGACGAGCCCGAACGGCTTAAGAAAATCTTAGCCCAGACGCAAACATCCTTGCGCGATGCCGCGGCTGTCAATAGTACCCGGTGGGCGTTGTTCCAACGTCTTAAGGCCACAGGTCTGAACGTGGAAGTCGCCAGCGGCGGCCATACCCAGTTCAACCGTCATCCATTGCAGATCCCCAAAGATCATTGCTGGGATGCGGCGTGCGTCGGCCAGGTGGATGCGTTAGAACACGGGCAACAACCCGTGCTGCGTATCCAAGCCACCGGACGCGGGAGCTACCAGCGCACACGACTCAACCAATATGGCTTTCCCCGAGGGTTCCTCATGCGGCAGAAGCAGGTGCAGGGGTTCCAGACCGGGGACAGGGTCAAAGCCGTTGTCACCACAGGAAAGAAGATGGGTCTCTATCTTGGGCGCGTAGCGGTACGGGCGAGCGGACGTTTCAACATCAAAACGGCCTCAGGACTCGTTCAAGGGATCTCCCATCGCGTCTGCACCCTCATTCAGCGGGCTGATGGCTATGGGTATTCGCTCACAAAAATAGCATTGGAGAAAGGAGCAGCGGGAATGGGGCAGCAGAGCGTGGCCGCGCTATCCCTCCCCGGCCTGAAGGCCGAGGTTTCCCGCGCAATGGGATGAATCGTGACGAGAAAATCTATTCCCAATGCCACTTCGTGCCAATGCATTCTGTGAATCTCTTGTCGAGGAACCCAGTGCGGGATGGCTGCGCACTGGGTTCCGTAGGGGTTTGGTTGTCCGAAAACGAGCCCCCCCCTTACCAAAATGCGCCGTAAAGCCCTTGCCTTAAATTATCTTTAGTCAGATTCACGTTTGCCATAGGTTTGTTAGCATCTATTGCGGCGGCAGTGGTGGTGGCAATCCCCGAAACCAAGAAACTAGCTTTGGAACGCGGTGCTCAAAAAGCGGACCTGCAGTCGGCGCAATTAGAACCGATTGCTTAATTGCATAGTTTCTATACGAGCGCCCGGTTTAGCGGGGCGCTCGTATACAGTTGAGGAACTAACATACCCTAATCATCCAAGGTGGTGAGGTCTCCCGGGTCTTGTCCGAGTTCCCACGCTTTTACGACCCGCCGCATGATCTTTCCGCTTCGCGTTTTAGGAAGTTTGTCGGCGAATCGGATGGCGGAGGGGGTGGCAATCGGTCCTAGTTCTTGGCGAACGTGGTGGATGAGAACTCTTTCCATGGCCGGATCGGCCTGATGGGATGGCCGAAGAAGCACATAGGCAACAATGGACTCGCCTTTTAGGGGATCGGGAACTCCTACTGCGGCGGCTTCAGCCACTGCTGGATGAGATACCAGAGCTGATTCGATATCGGCAGTACCAATGCGATGTCCTGCGACGTTAAGCACATCATCTGCTCGGCCTAACATTTCATAGTATCCATCGGTATCTAATACCGCTACGTCACCGGATAAATATGAGCCGGGGACCGTCTCGAAATATTCTTCATAACGCGCATGATTTCCCCACACGTCACGAAACATTTGCGGCAATGGTCGCGTTAAAATTAACGCTCCACCCTGATTCGGAGGTCGGTCTTGTCCCATTGCGTCTACGATTCGAGCATCGACTCCAGGAAACGGTTTACCCGCTTTGCCAGGCCTTGCGGCCATGGTGGGCCAGGTACCAATGGTAGGGCCAGCGGTTTCAGTTTGCCACCAATTGTCGACCACGGCAAAACGTCCATGGCCCACGTCGTCATGGAGCCAGCGCCAAGCCTCCGGGTTGAGCGGCTCACCCGCGCAGGCTACTAATTTTAGCGAGTCAAGCTGGTGTTTTACGGCGTACTCCTCGCCAAATTTACGCAACATGCGGACAGCTGTAGGCGCCGTATACACTTTGGTGATATGGTACCGTTCAATGGTATCCCATACGGTATCAGGCTGGGGAAAGTCGGGAGCTCCCTCGCGGATGACGGTCGTCATGCCAGAAATTAGGGGGCCATAGACAATCAGAGAATGGCCGACAATCCAGCCAATATCAGACATACACCAAAAGATGTCGCCGGGTTGATAAGCAATAGATTGTTGCAACAATTGGGGTACACCTACGGAGTAGCCGCCATGGACAAACAAAGCACCTTTGGGACTGCCAGTGGTTCCCGAGGTGAATAAAATGAACAAGGGGTCTTCTGATTGCATCGCTGCTACTGGCACGCGGGGATGGTCTTGGGAAAACCATTGGGCCCAGTCCAATGTTGAAGGCAGCAGTATGCTCTCAGGTTGGCGACGTAAAATCACGGTATGAGCGACCCCGGGGACATCTTTTAGGGCAGCTTCGACCATAGGCAAAAGCGAAATGGCCTTGCCCCGCCGATAGGTGACATCCGCTGTCAATACTGCTTTGGCTTCTGCTTGCTCTATTCGGTTGCGCAGGGCCGAAGCTCCCAAACCTGCGTAGACCACGCTATGAATAGCCCCAATTCGGGCAGTGGCCAGCATCGCTACGATACCTTGCCACACCAGCGGCATGTAAATAATGACGCGGTCACCCTGAGTGATGCCTAATGCTGACAATCCCCGGGCTATTCGGTCCACTTCATCCATCAATTCTTGGTAAGTGAGTTGTCTCTCTAGGCCTTGTTCGGTTAATGCGATGTAAGCTATCTGATCGCCACGTCCCTCGTTAATGTGACGATCTAAACAATCCAAGGTGATATTGGTTACTCCATTTAAAAACCACCGGACTTGCGGCCATTGTCCTTCGGTAACCTGGGTGTAGGGTTTAAGCCACGTTCGGCACTGCGCTACCTGGTCCCAGTAACGGTTCCCGTTTAGTGCGTCTTGGTATGCTTTCTCCCATGGTTCAATGCTTTGTGATAATAGTGCCTCGGGTGCAGCATATTGTATGGTGTTGTCCAAAAATTTTTCTATGTCTTCGTGCTCTGCCAATGTTTATCGCCTCCTAATAATGCTGATTATATGATAATCACGACATTTCCCGTTATTGTGTCTAACCATTTAACACTCCGTGTGCCGGAGATAAGGTCAAGCCGATTCGGGTACAAACCCATGACCGATCTGGCGTAGAGGCTATATCCAAGTCAAAACTAGCAATTTCAGGAACCTCTTCAATTAACCGTGACAATCGCAGTAGGGTGTTTTGCAGTCCTGGTTGGAGATCATTGGGGACTATCCGATTCGCCATCATTAACGCATCCAAATCGGTCAAAGGAATAATCCGCAAGATATGAGCAGGAGTGGAATCCATCTGTGGAGCTGGCTGAGGGTATTCCCGGTGTAGGGACATGAGGGGGCCAAACAACGGATCGACGCTTACTTTAATATGAATTATTGGGCCCTCCAAGTCTTGGCAGGCAAGGTCAGAAATGCCCATTGCGAGCAATATTTGTGAACCAACTGAAGTCTCATCTAGATGTTCTTGAGTCATGGCGGCGACTGCAACGGCGCGGGCCTCACTAGGGTTAATACCGCTTAGGTCGATGATACGCCCTTGTGGTTGTCGGCGATACTCCGCGTATCTGGCAGCCTGTGCGAGGGCGTGAACAGCAGATTCCGGGAATCGGTACACAGGGATTTTTGAGGCCCCCGCATTGATATAGCGAAAAATGGTGTCATCAGTCATCAAAAAGTTCGCTACGACCGGTTTCGCATGATCCTCCGGTATCTCCCGACGATACTCCGCAATTACCTCGGCAATGGCGCCAGAAACCGCAGTTTCATCGGATACGCCAACAGGAATGAATAGCACGATGACAGCATCCACGGCAGGATCTCGCAAGAGTGGTGGTAAGGTTGTCCGGTAGCCGTCTGCCAGGGCATCAAATCCCAAGTTGATAGGTTCACCGGCCACCAACAGTCCGGCGGCTTCCAGAGCATCGACGGTGATCACGGCGGCAGCCGAGGCATTGGTAACTACCCCGACTCGACGACCCGGCGGGAGGGGTTGTTGGCTCAACAAGGCGACCACATCAAAGAGTTCTTCTAATGTATTGGCACGAATAATACCGGTTTGTCGGAAGAGCGCGTCTACCGGAACATCTCCTTCAGGAGACCGCGCACTTTTTACCACTAATACGGGTTTATGCTGTGTCACTCGCCGAGCAATGCGGCTAAACTTTCTCGGATTGCCGAACGATTCCAGATAGAGCACAACCATCGAGGTGGCGGGATCATCTTCCCAATATTGCAACAAATCGTTGCCGGAAACGTCGGCCTTATTTCCCATACTCGCAAAGCTTGAAACACCCACCCCGAGGCGCCCGGCATAATCTAAAATAGCGATACCGAGCGCGCCCGAATGACTAGCGATTGCTACCGGGCCTCTAGGGGGCAATCGCGGTGCAAAGGAAGCGTTCAATTGGACGGTTTCCTGGGTATTTAACAGTCCTAGGCAATTGGGCCCCAAAAGTCGAATTCCAGCACCCCTCAAGATTTGAGTCATCTGGTACTCAAGGGCTACGCGTTCTGGGTCCTGGGTTTCGGAGAACCCGGACGATGTGACGACCACGCCTTTAGCTCCAGCCGCTATGCATTCTTTGACAACATCCATGACGCCGTCTGCGGGCACTACCACCACGGCTAAATCCAGAGGTTCGGGAATTTCACTCACAGACGGATACGCGCGTACCGAGGCAACAGAACGGGCACTAGGGTTAACCGGATACACGGTACCTTGGAATCCATCATCTAAAATGTGGCGAAAAACCAAGTGCCCGAGACGATGCGGATCACGGGAAGCGCCAATTACGGCGACCGTACGGGGCTCAAAAAACGTGTGCAAGGAAGCAGCGGTAGCTAATTTGTCTCGTGTATCCTGTAATGCCCGAACCCGCTCGGTTTCACCGAGTGGGAGAATTAACCGGAGAACCCCATCCGTCCATTCTTGATGAATTTCAAACCCGCTCGAGCGAAAAACCGTGATCATTCGTTGGTTTTCGCCCAAGACGAAGGCTTCAAATTGGCGAACTCCCCGTAGCCATGCCTGATGCGCCAATTGTTCCAGCAACAACGTGCCTAGACCCCGTCCTTGCATTTTATCATCGACGAAAAAGGCGACCTCTGCTGTCTGGGGACCTGACGCGGCATAGTCGCCAATGGCTAATATCTTGTCTTGAGCGACCGCAATCAAGGCGTAGCTGTCCTCCCGACCAATCGCCATCATTTGTTCCAAGTCCTTAGGACTAATTTCCGAAACCATATGAAAGAACCGAAAGTATAGACTGTCTGGAGACGATTCATGAAAAAGACGCTTGAGATGCTCTCGATCCCACTCGGTATCCTGTGGTGGGCGTAGCTCCGCGATGCGACCGTCACGCAAGATAATTCTGGCCATATTGTGGCCTCCCACAACGATTTTGTTGGCCTCATTGTGACACAACAGTCGCGGCAATGACAGCAGAACCACGAAATTGCTTCGGGTTTGTTACAATAGAACTAACGCGAGACGAGAAAAGAGGGCGGGTTCATGGAACACGCGGAAATGATTTATAGTGATGAATATTTGGCATACAACTTCGGAGAAGGACATCCATTTAACCCTTTAAGGCTTAAACTCACGATGAATTTGATAGACTCAATGGGTTTTCCTATTGTCATGCGATCGCCTCGGCGGGCTACGGTCGCAGAATTGGAATTGGCTCACGACCCGTCATACATTGAAGCGGTGCGTCGGATGAGTGAGACTGGGCAAGCGTCGTGGGACGCGATAGGATTTGGCCTCGGCACCGATGATGACCCGGTGTTCCCTGGGATGCATGAGGCAGCTAGTTTGGCGGTGGGGGGCAGTCTCGTGGCGGGTCAGGAAATTGTTCAAGGAAGAACTCAACATGCACTCAATCTGGCAGGGGGATTGCACCATGCGATGTATGGTGCTGCCTCTGGATTTTGCATTTATAATGATATTGTGGTGGCCATCCGATACTTGCGTGCGGCAATGGGGTGGCGGGTTCTCTATCTTGATATTGATGCCCATCATGGCGATGGGGTTCAAGCTGCGTTCTACGACGATCCCGAAGTGTTGACTATTTCGTTTCACGAAACCGGGCGCTATCTCTTCCCTGGTACGGGGGACATTAGCGAGTTAGGAATGGGCAAGGGCTATGGGTATGCATTAAACGTGCCTTTGGAACCCTTTACTGGCGATAATTCGTGGCAGGAGTGCTTAGAGGCTGTATTGCCGCGGGTGTTGGAACGGTTTGAACCAAATATTTTAGTGACGCAGCATGGTTGTGATGGCCACGCTTGGGATCCTTTGACAGACCTATTTGCGACGACGAAGTTTTATTGGGCGGCGGCGGAACGCGCCCATCAATGGTCACACACGTATTGCAATGGGCGGTGGCTTGCCGTAGGGGGTGGGGGTTACGAACTGGCACGCGTGGTGCCAAGGGCCTGGACATTGCTATGGATGGCGATGGCAGGGATACCAGTCGGGGAATTGACAAAGACTCCCACAGAGTGGATTCAACGTTGGCAATCGTTGTCGCCAACTCCGCTACCTCAGTTTCTTATCGACCAACCAAAAGACTTTCCGGTAATTCCTCGGGCCGCGGAAATTCAGGAGCAAAACCGAAATACGGTGCAAAGATTAAAAACCGCTGCGGTTGAGACTTATTGCAATTTATTTTAGGTTATGACGCGTACGTCGAATTCGTCTTGTTCGTGCTGTGTATCAAAATACAAGGCGGCGGATACTTCGGCCTTCAGGTCGGGAAGGAGTCGCGTGCGAGAAACCCTCAGGGTTTCGGCACAGTTCTGCCAACCCGCATGGCTTACGGCCAGTCGTATTTCCTTTGGGCTAAGATTGGGGTATATCCAGGACAATTTTTCCGAATTGGACCCCTTCTTCCATAGCCGTCTGCGCTGAGCCCGCTGCTTTTAGCGCGAAATGCTGATCAATGATTGGACGTATTTGATGGGCCGTACAAAACGCGAGCATCTCCTTAAAATCGTTCGGACTACCCATCGTGCTGCCGCGAACATCCAGTTGTTTAAAGAAGAGCCGCGGCATCACGAGATTGTTAACTGGTCCGGCAGTCGCACCGAACCCGACAATACGGGAACCGGGATTGGCCAAAGTAATAAGATCATTAAAGACTGAGCCGCCTATGCTGTCGATGGAAAGGTCTGCGCCTCCACACAACGATCGAAGTTTTTTGACCCACTCTGAATCACGGTAATTGACGCCTCCGGCAGCCCCTAATTTTGCCGCCCTGGCCAGTTTTTCGTCGGAACTCGAGGTGACAAAGACGCGTGCGTTGGCGGCTACCGCCATTTGCAGCAATATGGTGGCCACTCCTCCACCGATTCCAGGGATGATGACGGTTTCCTCTGCTTGTAATGCGCCTCTGGTAAAGAGCGCACGGTAAGCGGTCAGCCCCGCCAGGGGGAGGGCTGCAGCCTCATCCCAAGTCAAATAAGGTGGTTTGGTGTACACATTAGTCGCGGGGACCTTGACAAATTGAGCATACGTCCCATTTGAAGGTATCCCCAATATGTTAAATTGAGCGCCATAGAATCTTGGATTTGGTCCCCAGTTTAAGGCAGGATTAATCACCACTGACTCGCCGATATCCAGATTCTTCACGGTGGACCCTACAGTTTCGATAGTTCCGGCACCATCGGATCCGGGGATAGCAGGAAGTCGTACTCCGGGGTACAATCCTTGACGGGCGTAAGCGTCGCGGCGATTGAGTGCAGCGGCTACAAGTTTTACTACGACTTCGTCACGCTCGGCTACGGGATCGGGAACATTCTCATACAAAAGTTTTTCCGGGCCTCCAAGTTCACGCAAGATAACCGCCTTCAATGTGTGGTCTCCTTTTAACAATAGTTTTGTCCATCCGGGGAGACAAAGGTTGTTGTCGATGGGATCCTACTAATTAAAACAGCGGCTTGTGTTGGCATGATTACGGCCACTGTTCTTGAGGCTTTTCATATCTTGTTGTCATCTTGCCACAAGTCATCAATTCCGGCAAGCCGCCCAAAGGGGAAAATGCTATGGGAAATCCACATGCAGTGGTGGTATCATGAGAGCAACCTTAACCCAGGGGGTGTTGGTATGGCTTTAGCGGTGGTGGAGAGTCATGAATCGGAACGCATTGCCTATATTACGTTAAATAACCCGAAGCGCCGCAACGCATTGTCGGAAGCGTTGTTGACCGAACTCGAACAACATATTCGAATGCTTTCTGGTTCCAAGGACATCAATGTGGTAATTATCAAAGCGGAAGGACCGGTGTTTAGTTCTGGCCACGATTTGAACGAAGTTTTGCAGGGAGAACCACACCAAGTGCATCATTTATTTCAAACTTGCGGAGCCACCATGCGTGCGATTCGGGAATCTTCCCAAGTAGTGATTGCCGAGGTGTCGGGCATTGCTACTGCGGCAGGGTGCCAGTTAGTGGCAGCGTGCGATTTGGCAGTGGCGGCAGATACTTCCCGATTTGCTACACCCGGAGTCAAAATCGGTCTTTTTTGCAGTACACCAGCGGTGCATGTTTCCCGCAACCTTGGGCGGAAAAAAGCGGCAGAGATGCTTTTTACCGGTGCATTTATGTCCGCTCGCGATGCGGAACTTTATGGCCTCATTAATTACGCCGTGCCCGAGGAAATCTTGGAAACGAAAACCTTAGAACTTGCTGGCACGATTGCACAGTACAGTCACGAAACCCTGACCATCGGCAAGCGGATGTTGCAAAGGCAATGGCAGATGACCGATGACGAGGCTTTGGACTATGCTACGGAAGTGATTTCCTTGCAAAGCATCCACCCTGACGCCAAAGAGGGTATTTCTGCGTTCTTATCTAAACGGACACCGGTATGGCCCAGTCAGCAAAAAGTGTTGCACCATATCAAGTAGCAGTTCATGCCTCAATAAAGCCCGTAGTAACATACC
Source organism: Bacillota bacterium (assembly GCA_021797515.1). Lineage (GTDB taxonomy): Bacteria > Bacillota > Sulfobacillia > Sulfobacillales > Sulfobacillaceae > Sulfobacillus_C. Next base: position 10,892 of record JAJZZP010000048.1, read on the forward strand.
ACGGGCTTTATTTGACATAGAAAGCAACTTTTATCGGACGTTGGATTTCCGGCTAAAATACGCGAATAACCAAGGTGTCGGGGCCTGTTTTGCGGAGCAACACCGGAGTGCCTAATGGTACTTGGGATAGGACGGCACCGGGGTGGTTGTGCCATTTAATGGTAACTGTTTCGCCGGCCAGCGATATCGTGTCCGAAGCGACGGGATTTTTGACCACAACGGTTTGGCCGTTATCCGAAATCAGTCTGCCCGCAGAGAACTGCCCGCCCATACCTTGCATCTTTTGGTGATGGCGTGGGAAAACAGCGAGAGGTTTGTGAGACAACGGGTCGGAAACGACTACCACCGCATGACCTACAGGAACTTTGGCGATCCGTTCAGCCATGGGGAGCCCGGCTATGGAGAGCCTTAAATTGTGGTTGGTTTTGGTTTTAACGGTTAGCCAGCCATTTTTGTTGGCGATCACTGTGCCTAGATCCCATTGTGGGCGGGCCGCGATGGCATAAGGAGTGACCGTATCCTGGGTTCGTTGCCCAAATACCATCACGTGGGTGTTTGCAGTGAGACTGGTTAGCCCAAACACTTGTTGAGGAGATCCCTTAAGCACGACACTATGCTTGGCGTTGACAACCGACCAACCACCCTGGTTTTGTGTCAGCACTCCGTGAGCCACGGGCAATACGACCAGTTGGGGAGATTTTGTGTGGCTACCCCACAGCAAAACACGTTCTCCTAATGCCAGAAGGCCGGAGGTTGCCGGATAGACGCCGGCGCGAACCATCAAATTCGCTAGCGGAAGGGTTTGGCTTTTTCGATTCTCCCAAGAGATGGTGACAGTGGTGGGGGTCATTCGGGCAATTTGACCAGCATGACTCTGAGCCCGGTGCATCGTCACTGGTGCCATCCAAGCTTTTTTCCCGTGATAAGCGCCGGTGGTTGGTGATAGGGCTGGGTCGGCGGCAAAAGTTGTGGCACCAGCCGCCAAGATACCGCACGCAACAACTCCTGCGGCCATCGGCACCAATATGCGCGTTGAAATCTTCATAGGCAACTCCTCCTTGAATGGGTTAAATCCGACAGGTAGTGTGTCACACAAAGGGGAGAGCCATCCCAAAATTGGCTAAAGTTTGTTTGAAGATTCGGGGGGGCTTGAAGCTATCGGCAGTTTAACACGGAATATGGCGCCATGTTCCGGGGAAGGACGGTTGTCCGCCTCCACCGTACCGCCTTGGGCATGGGTAAGAGCTGCTACAATAGATAAGCCGAGCCCTGTGCCGCCGGAAGACGAGGTTCGAGCTTGATCACTACGATAAAAACGGTCAAAGATGTGGGGAAGATCTTGCGGATTAAGACCTGGGCCCACATCCTTCACTTCTACAATGCCATAATCGTCGTTGCGAGAAATGACAATGTCGATAGGATCACCTGGAGGAGAATACCGCGCGGCATTTTCCACCAGGTTTAAGACAATTTCTGTAAGACGGTCAGGGTCGGCAATCACAGTAACCGGGGTAATATGATAATCCAGGCGGTGGGGCTTCACCAATGGCGCAAGCATCGGTTTGACGTGACGAACCCAAGCCTCGAGATCCAGGGGCACTGGGGCCACTGCCGTCTGCGGCAGCGTGTCGATGCGTGACAGTGTTAGCAATTGATTGACTAAGCGGGCCATACGGTGTCCTTCGTGCCGAATCGTATTCATGCCCCGCTGCCGTTCTTCAGGGCTCAGATCATCTTGTTGAATGATGGATAAAAATCCGTTAATGGCGGTAAGCGGAGTACGGAGTTCATGCGAGGCATCAGCCACAAATCGTCGCATTTGTTCGGCGAGCAGTTTTTCTTGATCGAACAGTTCTTTAATGGCTAACGACATGGTATTAATGGCATCACCGAGTTCGGCGAGTTCGGCCGGGGCATGGCCCAAATTGGTGGTGTGGCCGATGTCGCCTTGGGCTATGCGTATGGTACTAGCGCGTATCTTTTCCAATGGCACCAAGCTCCGGCGCACAAGGACGGAGCCGACCCAGGCAGCCACGGCTAGCATTAAGGCACCTAGTGCTGCGACCAAAAAGATATCGCGACTTAAAATATCGTCAATGTGTGCCATGGGAGACAAAAGCCAAATTCTGCCATCAGGAAAATAGGGATCTCCAAGACGGCTACTGACCACCAAATATCCTCGCCACAAGAAGTAGTGACCGGAGACGACGGGAGGGGGTGTGGGGCCGATGAGCCGAGGTGAGGTAGAAACGATTTGACCAGTGTTGTCTGCAATAATCAAGTTGACTCCAGAAGTGCTAAGCCGCGCACTTAAAACGGTAGCCAAAATGCGGAATTGCAATTGGCCGTCGACCATTAGCTGCCGATGAATAACGGGGCCGAGCACGGCAATTTCCTGATGCAATGAATGGGCAGCGTTGTTGAGCAGTACAGCGCGCAGGATGACAAACTGACTTAACGCGATCAGCAGCACCAAGACGGCTAGCAACAATATTTGGCGGCCTATTAGCTGATCTGTCAGGGTGTGCTTGGTGCGCATCACACACCTAGACGATATCCAAAACCCCGCACGGTCTGAATAATCGTTTTGTCGTGGTCCTGTACTTTGTCTCGAAGACTAGAAATGTGGACTTCTACCAGATTATCGTCTCCAATATAGTCATATCCCCACACATGCTGCAGGATTTGCGTTTTAGACAGAACGATGCCAGGATTTAACATGAGGTAGCGCAACAGCTCATATTCTTTTGCCGTTAGGACTACCGGAATTTCTCCCCGCAACACCCGATGACTCGCATCGTCCATCGACAAGTCCTGGTAGCGCCAGACCCCGCTATCCTCACGGCGCACCCGGCGCAGACCAGCCCTGAGTCGTGCCACCAATTCATCGAAATCAAAGGGTTTAACCAAGTAGTCGTCGGCGCCCCCTTCTAGTCCTTGGACGCGATCCGACACGGCATCGCGGGCGGTTAGCAATAGAATATATAAATCGGGATCCTGGCGGAGTCGTCGACTAAGTTGAAAACCATTTTCGCCCGGCAGCATCACATCGACGATGGCAGCATGAGGAGCAAATTGAGACACCACGGCTAGTGCTTCGGTGGCATCGCCTGAGGTTTTGACATCAAAGCCACGGTGTTTGAGACCCATCTCCAACATTTCCCGGATTGCCGGCTCATCGTCGACCACTAAAACTCGAGCGGTTTCCATTAGCGCTTCTTAGCCTTGTCCAATGGATGAGGCGACAAAAAGTATTCACCGGTGTCCCATCCTGCGCGAGCTATCACCCGGTTCAGCAATTGCCGGTCTGTTTCTAGCCACAAGGTTTCCGTCTCAAAAGGTGGCAGGGGTTCAGGCATGACAGTTTTGAAATAGGTGTGCAGTGCAATCCGCACATTGAGATGGGCGGCGATGCGGTTAGCCTCCGCCACCGTTAACTCGCTAAACGGGACTTCTTTCCCTAAAATGACCCGCGTAACATCGAGTTCATCAACAAAATTTTTTGTTTGGACCTGGTGATAGCGATCAACTAATTCGTTCAGACGTTGTTCTTGATAGGATGTGATGGCGCGTTGCTTGGCATAGCCCCACGAGCGCAGAAACGACACGTGCAATTCCTCCTCTGAGTCCTCAACCGTTCTCTTAGTTATTGTGCCCCGTTCAACGGCTAGTGTCTAGACTCAGCGCTGAGATCCCGCTTAATATTTCTCGTTAGGGTAGTCCGTCCGGTACAATGGGCAATGAGATTGCGGAGAGGATTGGCATATATGCGATGGAATGAAACTTGGAGATCTCTGGGACCCCAGATGTTAGAAGAAATGAATCACCTGGCATTAGGAGAAGCTAAGGAATGGCTAGATGATTGGAAACGGCGGGCATTGCCGTATCCCGAACTGGTGCGTTTGCTGTGGAGATTTGCCAGTATACCGCGGGAGGCAGAAACTGAGGCTTATTTAGTTCAAGTTGTCGACATCGGTTTATTGACGGAAAGTTTACTGCGGCATCCAAGTGATACAGGATGGGGCATCGCGCAAGACTTGCTGTTGCGGTTGGTGGCGCGGCGTCCCAAATTTCTAGAGACGGCCGAAGGAAACGATGAACGCGTGGGGCTGGAACAAGCGTGGCACCAACGGCGCCCCGACTTGGCAGATTGGGAAACCCGGTCCGTGATTGCACGCGAAGGACTTTCGGGATTAATGGAACATTTGGTCAAACAAACTTTGCAACGAGATGTGGGCACTGTATTGCCTTCGCTATGGCGCGTTAGCGGCGACTTGGCATCGTATTGGGCGGGTGAAGACCGATGGGCACTGATGCGCCTCGCATCGCGCTGGCAGGCGCTGGCGGCCAATCAAAGCGAAGTGCTCGGAATGGCAGGATGGACAGTTGAAGAAGGCGACATTACGCGGCCGTTGGATTTTTATCGCTATTTTCAGGGGACACTGGAAGAACATTTGCCCAATAACCCTCACCCCAATCCCGACCAAGCTTTTTTTCAGGTATATCGGGATGGCCAGGTCCAGATTCTTCTACAGAAGTTTGCCCGGGTTTCTCTATCTCTTAAGACGCAAGATTTGCGGTGGTTGGTTGGCCAGTTGATGGTGGACGCCTTAAGTGGTGCGGATGAGTCAGTTTGGGATTTTCTGTCGCGCCAAGCGTTGGGTGTAATGGATATGCTAATGCTGAGCCGGGCACATCGATCTCATACCGAAGAACGGCATTTGGTGTGGTCGGCATGGGGATGGGCTCTGGCTGCGTTGTTGGCAGCAGGATATCATGGGCACCAAACGACAATGGGCGTCAGCGTCCATTCTGACGAGGTTCCAGTGGAAGATTTGTGGCAAGCAATTGATCACGGAGATCCCGAGCGCAGCCTTCAAACCGCGCTGCAATTGGGCGATGCCGTGGGGGAACTTTGGCCGCTCTTGCAAGAAGAAGCAACCGTGGTAGGCAACCCCATCGGCATACGATTGATGGCAATGGCTACCTGCGCCCGGATGACGGCACCACCGATGGCAACCCATCGCATTTTGCCAGCGGTGGTCCGGTTCATGGCTCGGACTCGGAGGACAGATTGGGTGGGTGACGGCGGAGGATCTCAGTCTTTAAATCATCCAACGTAATGCCAAATCGTGCCCATACCACGGTCAAGTGATACAGTAAATCGACGCTTTCCCACACTAAGGCTGATTCCCGCTGCTCTTCGGAGGCATATGCGGCGGTGATGACTTCAATGGCTTCCTCTCCTATTTTTTTGACCAACCGTTCCAGGTCTCCTTGTATGAGGGACAGCGTATACGAGTCGGGGCGCGGGTGTGTTATGGCTTGCTCTACGTAGAATTGTAATTTGGCCAGCGGGTTGACGGCAGTCGGTGTCTGCCTAAAACAGCTCGTCGTTCCCAAATGACATACGGGTCCCTCGGGCCGGGCCAGGTATAAAAAACTGTCCTGGTCGCAGTCGGATACTACTTGCGATACAGAGATGCGATTCCCGGAGGTATCTCCCTTGCGCCATAGGGCATTGCGGCTACGGCTGTAAAAATGAGCCAACCCAGTGGTGCGAGTGAGTTCCAGCGCTTGGTCGTCTGCAAATGCTGACATCAGGATTTGAAGCGTGGCAGCGTCTTGTACTGTAACGGGGTATAGTACCTTGCCATTTTCAATTACACGGGCCATCTGACTGATACTCCTTCGTCGGCGAGATAGGATTTGAGGGCGGATACGGTGGTTTTGCCCTGATGCAGCAGGGAAGCCAGTAATACGGCAGACTGACCGGACTTGAGCACCTCAAGTACGTTTTCCGCAGATCCAGCGCCGCCTGAAGCAATAATGGGTCGGGATACCTGGCTTCGCGCATAGGCGAGCATAGGCAAATCGTAACCCGATTGGGTTCCGTCCCGGTCCATGCTAGTCAGCAAAAATTCTCCAGCACCCTGACCCTGCGCTTCGCGAAGCCAGTCTCCCAATTCCCACGCAGTGCGAACTCGCCCTCCATTTTTATACACTTGGTAGTGATCCTGTTCCCGCCGTGCATCGATGGCGACGACAACACACTGCGATCCCCAGCGCAAGGCGATCCGCTGAATAAATTCGGGATGGGACAACGGGTAGCTGTTAATGGATACCTTGTCCGCGCCATGAGCTAGTAATTGCTCGACATGTTCAAGTGAACGGACCCCGCCGCCGACCGTTAAGGGAATGGCTAGCGCGTCCCGGGCTGCCGCAATTAAGTTAAGGCTGAGTTCTTCTTCTTCGACTGTGGCGACAATGTCGAGCCACACAATTTCATCGGCGCCTTGTTCAGCATATTGCTGAGCCAAGGTCACAGGATCTCCGCTATCAACGAGCTCCTCAAATCGAATACCTTTGACTACGCGACCGTGACGCACATCTAAACAAGGGATGATACGCGGCATTAACATGGCAACACATCCTGTAATTTGATGGCACCCGACAGCCAAGCCTTGCCAATAACCACCCGGGGTATGCCAAACGCGGCCAGTTGTTCAATATCATCGAGCGATTGAACGCCGCCACCAGCGCCAACCTCCCCGGAAACATTTGCCCATCGGCGCCAAAATTCGGGGTTCAAACCATGAAGGGTGCCGTCGCGCGAGATATCGGTGACATTTAACAAGCGATAACCCATGGCGTATCGATTTTCCCACAGGCTATCAGGTAGCGGCCCTTCATCTTGCCAACCGTGAATTCGGGTGCGTCCCTGCATAATGTCGAGACTTAACACCAAACGGGTGGGCCCAAAACGATCCAGTGCCCTGGTTGCAAACTCTGGGTCGGAAATAGCTTGACTGCCTAAAACGATTCGAGCCGCTCCTCGATCTAATGCCTCAGCTATGGTATCTATACTGCGAAAACCTCCACCTACTTCAATTTGATTGCCCTGACGGCACAGTTCTTGCAAGATGGCCCATTCCGAAAACATGCCCGATTGAGCGCCTTTAAGATCGACTAAGTGGATGCGAGGCAATTTCCATGGCAACTCCGCTAACATGATGATCGGATTCTCATGATAGACTGTCATCTGGTTATATAATCCTTGCCGCAACCGTACCACCTGTCCTGAGAACAAATCCAAAGCCGGCCACACTTCGATCATATCTCTAAAGCACCTCCCGTAACCATTGTGACAGCAGTAGGTGGCCTGTGGCTCCGGATAACTCCGGATGAAACTGCACGCCATAAAGGGCAGGAGCTCTCACAATACTGGGAAAAACTTCTCCGTCATATTCCGTGACCCCGACGATGACTTCGGGATTGGTGGGCAGCACCCGATAGGAGTGCACGAAATAATATGCCGGATCTTTGGTCCCATTATTGCCTACCTGGCTGTGGGAAACGGTATTCCAACCTATATGCGGCAATACCCGGCCCTTGAGTGCGGGAATGCTGCCGGCAATCCACCCTAGGCCAGGGCCGCCCTCAGCCCCATCCTCGAAAAATAATTGCATCCCAAGGCAAATGCCCATTACCGGATGCGCTCGTTCCACATGCCGTTCTAAAATCGCGCGCAATCCACTAATTTCCAAATGATGAATTACGGAACCCAAGGCACCCACTCCGGGAAAGATGATGGCATCGACCGGCCCCACATCGATTGGATTTTGCCAGACCTGGGCCCACACCGGCAACCGTTTTAAAGCCGACAAAAGACTTCCTAGATTTCCATTGCCGTAGTCTATGACTGCCACCTTGGTCATGGGATTACAACGCTCCTTTGGTTGAAGGCATAGTGTCGTCAATGAGGCTTGCGGCTTCACCAATGGCACGGCCGCAAGCTTTGAAAAGGGCTTCATAGACATGGTGGGCATTGATGCCAGCAATGTATCGTAAATGAATCGTGACACGCCCATGGCGAGCCAGACCATTGAAGAATTCCAACCAGACCTCGCTTTGAATACCATTAATGGGACGATCAGGAAATGCTCCTTGCCAATAGAGTTGGCCACGACCGGAAAAATCCAGCACACACAAAACTAGAGCTTCGTCCATAGGTAGATAGCGTTGACCATAGCGGGCAATGCCAGTGCGAGAACCCAGTGCTTGGTCCAACGCTTGTCCCATAACGATACCAACGTCTTCGATGAGATGATGTGGATCGACCTCAATATCGCCGGTTGCTTTAATAGTCCAATTGAGCCCACTGTGCCAGGTAAAAGCTGTGAGAAAATGGTTGAATAACGGCAGATTGGTGTCAATCACTGGGGATTGGCGTAGAGAATCCAATTCGACCTTCACCATCACGGTGGTCTCTATGGTTTTTCGCGATACGGAGGCCTCTCTCATGATTGATTGCCCTCCCTGGCATAGTGCCGCACTTTCATGGATTTTTCATGGTAATGTAGTCCTTCCAGATGCGCTAGTTGTTGCGTATGGGTTAAGTAGTTCTCTGGCAGATCGTCGGTGGTGTGAATCACCGACATGCGGCGCATAAAAGTGCGCGTTGTCAGACCCGATAGAAAACGGGCGCTACCGCCGGTAGGAAGCACGTGGCTGGGTCCTGCGGTATAGTCACCGAGGGCCTGCCCGGAATAGGGTCCGACAAAAAGGGCACCTGCGGTGCGAATTTCGTTCTCTAAAGCCTCGGCTTCATCTCCCATGAGACCTAGGTGTTCGGGTGCCACCTGGTTAGCCAAGGACACCGCTTGGATAGGAGAATCGACCAGATGGAATTCAATTTGTCCCAAGGGCTTTTGGTGTTGACTAGTTTCTTGGATTACAATTGTTTCCACCGCAGATTTTACCTCAGGGCACCAAGTCACCATGATACCTTTGGCATCATGGGCATGCTCCGCCTGGGCTAAGAGGTCGTAGGCGGCGTTCGTTGCCAAATTAGGGTCGCTGATGATGACCAAGACCTCAGAAGGACCGGCCGTTAAGTCAATTCCGCACAACCCGCGACGGAATACCTCTTGCTTGGCTTCCGTGACAAATCGGTTGCCGGGTCCGGTGATCATGTCTACGGGCGGAAATCTTTGCAGCCCGTATGCAAGACTGGCGATGGCTTGGGCTCCGCCTAACCGCAGTACTTGCCGAACCCCGAGCATATGAAGTGCAAAAAGCCATCGGGGTTCCAATTCCAAACCGCCTTTCGGTGCAATGGCGACGACGATATCCTTCACCCCGGCTACTTGTGCGGGGATGACCTGCATCAGCAAACTAGAAACCAGCGGATATCCTCCATTAGGCACATAAATCCCTACTCGTTGCAAGGGGACATAACGTTCTCCCAAGGTGATCCCGGGATGGGGGGTGACAGTCATGTTCTGCGGCCGGGTAGCTTCGTGAAATCGCCAAATATTATCCCTTGCAAAAGTCAAGGCGGCCATCTCCTCCGGTGGCAGCCTGGGGGGAGTTACGACAGTCGGGTCCCAGACAATATCATCAGCTGTGAGCAATACGCCGTCAAAACTTTGTGTGTATTCTAGCGCGGCTTCAATGCCCCGCAATTGAATCTGATCCAAAATTTCATTAACAGTTGGCATAGGGCTCTCCTTTCCGAATACAGACCATGCGATCGCGGAATTCCTGGACTTCCGGTTTGGTGTAAAAATGCGCCGGATTGGCTATCAGACGAGCACTGGATGCCATGATGGTTGACACTTCAAAAAGATCATGTTCCTGTAGAGTGCGTCCGGTATCCACAATGTCGATAATATAAGAAGCTAAGCCTAACACAGGAGCCAGTTCCAGGCTTCCGGAAAGAGACACTAATTCTCCGGCAATCTGGTGCTGGTTTAGAAATGAGCCAGCAATTCTGGGGTATTTTGTGGCAATGCGAACAGGCCCTTGCGGCCAATCAGTGTGGGTGCCGGCAATAACCACCCTGCATTGTGAGATCGCCAAATCCGCGACTTCTAGCACGTCAGGGGTGGGATATTCCCGGAGAACGTCGAGACCAACTACACCGACGTCAGCGACGCCGAGAGCCACCAAAGTGGCAATGTCTCGGGCTCGCGCTATCAACATGCCTGGGGATTGTTCGGTAGGAGGGAACCAAAGCTGGCGACTAGTGTTTGGAATGGGCCAGTGCCCTATAGACCCCTCCCACAGGATGCGAAAGCTATCCAAAATTCGCCCTTTGGCAATCGCTACGGTAAGTTCTGACATCGTGTTAAAAAACCCCCTGAAAAAATTGTTCATATGCCCCGACAAACACGGTAAAACCGATGCCTTGCCAGGAGCGGCTTCCTAAGGTCAGACGAAATTGCCCGCCGCGAATGAGTGGTTGACCAATGCTTGGCCCATAAAGACTAAATACGAGGCCATCGTAATACGGCCAGGTGCCCACCGAAGCCAAGTCCCACGATACATCACTTACGTGCGTCAGTTTTTCCAGCCAATTGTAGTGTTCTTGCAGCAGACCAAATGTATCTGCGGTAGCGAAATGACTCCATGCCACCGTATGAAAAATGCGGTGAGATGCTGGAATCCTATCTGCTAGTAGTGCTTCGGCATCTACTCGGTTACCACTTCGTAGGTGGTTCATCACGGTGGTGATCTCCAAGTCGGCCAATCCGGCGGCGACCAAAGTACCGTGGAGACTCGCCACGTTTCCGACAACCAAATGGGGTCGGGTTGCTCCCTGACATAACCAGAGCAACAAGCCTTCTACCCGGGCCAGGGATTCGGCAGGGGTTCCCCCTAAAACTTCCACATCGACGGTTTCTGTCCATTGCGACGAGGTTGGCTTATATACCGGACCCGTGGAGAATACTTGCAAGGGGCCATTTGGTTCACGATAGGGGAAGCGATTTAGAGTGTCAATAATGGCGAGCGTGTGGTCCATCCTAAAGTTTTGGTGACCCGTGGGGTCGGTGGGAACAGGGTAAAAACCGCGGTCTAATAATCCAGTTAATAGGTTGACTAAGAGTTGATACTGCTGCAGATTTTTATTCAGCCATTGTTGCAATTCGGGCACCTCACTAAGATAATACATCACCGTGCGAAAGTTCTGTGGATACACTAACCGCAGTGTGGAATTTTGTCAAGGTATTGATCAGAATCCATCGTGCGCTAGGGTATTTAATGTGTCAAGAAAACGTTGCATTACAGAGTTCGGTGCCATGGTTACTCGTATATTGCGTGGTAAACCAAAGCTATCGGTAGCTCTTACGATATATCCTCGGTTTTCCAGTGCCCTTGCCCATGCACCGCTGTCGCTCGGGAGTTTAATGGTAATAAAATTGGCTTGGCTGGGCCATACCTCAAATCCTAATCGTTGCACCTGGTCCACAGCAGATTTTCGTATCTTAATGGTCGCCTGTTGTACCCCGGCCATCCAGGCCGGATCGTCCAACGCCGCCAAGGCGGCGGTTTCTGCGGCCAAATTTACCGAAAACGGCTCACGGACACGGTACAACCAGTCAATAATCGCCGCCGGGGCCATTGCCCAACCAATTCGTAGCGCGGCTAGTCCGTAAATCTTGGAAAACGTGCGTACCATCACGAATGGCCGACCAGAGTGGACCAACGACTCTACATCGGGATAATCAAGCATGTCGGAGTATTCTCGATACGCTTCATCGATGACCACTACGATGTCGTTGGGAATTTGATTCACAAACGTGTTCCACTCGGCTTGGTTAAAAACTCCTCCCGTGGGATTGTTGGGATTGCACAGATAAATGAGTCGAGTCTTTGGCGTTATTGCTGCTAATACCGCGGTTAAGTCAACGGCTCCCGTTGCTGTTAGAGGGGCTGTAACCCCTTCACCTCCTGACAATCGGGTGGCGTGACCGTAGGCAGCAAAGCTGGGGCGGGGATAAATCACCTCATCTCCTGGGTTAACAAAAGCGGCAGCGACCAACCGTAACAGTTCATCGGCTCCATTACCCACTAACAGCAATTTGGGGTCGATTTGATGAGCCTGTCCGATCCGATCAAGAAGGATTTGCGGTTTAACCTCGGGATAATACAAAATTTTTTCTCCGATTTCGTTCAATGCGGCTAAAACTTTGGGTGAGGGACCCCATAAACTCTCATTAGATGCCAATTTCACGACATCGGTCCGGCCAGTTTCTTTTTGCACGGTGCGAATTGAACGACCTGGGGTATATCCTGGCAATTGCAAGACATCTGGACGTGGCAGCAACCATCCGCCTCCTTATAGTCACGACGTGTTTTCAGGATATGTCAACAGAGCTAAGGAAGCAACATGTTTAGGTTGCCGCAATTTGATATACTATTCCCTGGAGTCCCTGGAAATTCCTGAAGCAGACGGAGGAGGTTGAACAATGGCAGAGGATCGCCAGTACCGCGATTTAAAGGACAGTTGCTTGACCATGGAAGGGATTAGTAAAGAAGAAGTCGACCAACACTATGGGATTTTGTACAAAGGGTATGTCAATAAGCTCAACGAAATCCGTCGCAAAATGGGCACAGTGGATTTTGCTTCGGCCAACCAGTCGTTTAGTGAACTTCGGAGCCTAAAAACAGAAGAGACCTTTTGCCTCAATGGATCCAAGCTCCACGAGTGGTATTTTGACAACCTTGGGGGACACGGCGGCGAAGCCCAGGGACGGATTCGGGAACTCATCGACCGAGACTTTGGTTCGTATCAAAAGTTTGAAACCGAATTTAAGGCGACGGGTTTAGCGGTCCGCGGATGGGTCGTGTTAGCCTATGACCTCGACGACGAAAAACTTCACATCTACGGCCAAGACGCCCACAATGTCGGAGTGCCTTGGGGCGCCTACCCGCTCCTGATACTGGATGTCTATGAGCATGCCTATGGCATTGATTATGGCGTGAAACGTGCTCCGTATATTGACGCCTTCATGAAGAATGTAGACTGGAGCGAGGTTAATACACGGTTGGCGAAGTACCATATCTAAACTCCGGATAACATACTTAGAGAGCCCAGGATTTCTGGGCTCCTTTTTGTATGGCCACGGGCCAGTACAGGGCATGCTGAGAGCAACGAAACCACGAGCGATATGTGAGGTTTTCAAATAATACTTAACATGATAGATTGACATCTGGTGAATCTCCTACATATACTTAATACTATACTGAGAGATTTTATTGCGAAAGTGTCACAGATGGCGGAAATTGTTAATTAATGAGGAGGATTCGTGTGAAAGCTGAAGATGTGTTGCGGCTAATCCGAGAGCAGAATATTGAGATGGTGGACCTGCATTTGATCGATTTGCCAGGCACCTGGCACCATGTGACGTTGCCCGTGAGCGAAATTGACGAGGATACTTTTGAGTCCGGGGTGCCTTTTGATGGGTCTAGTTTGCGAGGATTTCGTGGTATAGAAGAGAGTGACATGATCATGATTCCGGACCCGTCGACGGCGGTTGTCGATCCGTTCTATGAGGTGCCTACATTAAGCATCATTGCCGACATCACGGATCCGCAACATGTCCCCTATCAGCGCGACCCTCGGCGCATTGCTCAAAACGCGGAAGCGTTTCTAAAGTCTAGCGGAATTGCTGATAACTCGTTTTGGGGACCGGAACTGGAATTCTTCATTTTCGACTCCGCACGATTTGTCAACCTCGGACATGAGTCGATGTATGCCGTTGATTCTGCTGAGGGTCACTGGAATTCGGGTCGAGAAGGAGGGTTGGGCCACACATTGCGGCCTAAAGAAGGATATTTTCCCACTCCTCCTTTGGACGCGACGCATGCAGTGCGCTCGGCCATGGTAAAGATGCTGCAAAAAGTAGGAATTCGGGTCGAAATGCACCATCACGAAGTGGCGTCTGGAGGGCAGGGAGAAATTGATTTGCGTTTCTCAACACTGACTAAACAGGCCGACACCGTCATGATGTATAAATATGTATTGCGGAATGTGGCGAATTCCTTTGGGAAGACCGTGACCTTTATGCCAAAACCGATCTTTGGGGACAACGGCAATGGGATGCATGTGCATCAATCGCTATGGAAAGACTCGACGCCGCTCTTTTATTCCGAAGAAGGTTATGCTCATATGTCGCCCCTGGCGTTAAGTTACATTGCGGGAATTTTGAGCCATGCTCCAGCCTTGCTGTCTTTTACCAACCCTTCCACCAATTCCTACCGGAGACTGGTACCGGGTTACGAGGCTCCGGTGAACATTGTGTTTTCTCGCGGCAATCGTTCCGCGGCAATTCGAATTCCGGTCAACGATAAACCACAGGCCAGTCGCATTGAATTCCGGACCCCTGATGCCACGTCAAACCCGTACCTGGCATTTGCAGCGATTCTGATGGCTGGATTAGACGGGGTGCGCCGGGAACTGGATCCAGTAAAATTGGGTTTTGGACCGTTAGACAAAAACATTTACACATTACCCCCAGAGGAATTGGCCAAAATCGGCAGTGTTCCAGGATCATTTGGAGAGTCCTTAACGGCATTGGAGAACGACCATGAGTTTTTGTTACAAGGTAATGTGTTTAGCGAAGACTTGATCAAGACCTGGATTGAGTATAAACGTGCCAATGAGGTCGATGTGGTGAATCTTCGGCCACATCCGATGGAATTTGAATTGTATTTCAACGCGTAAAAACTAGACTTTTTCTCATTCTATGCCACAACACGTTGACACGGTGTGTTGTGGCATTTTAGTTTTATTTTCCCACACTAAAGAGCGAACACGCGTGTTTATGTTCTGACGATCTTCTTACTGGAGTTTCGCCGTTATAAAAATTTGACAGTTGAAATTCAGATCTGAAAAGGCTTTTGGGCGCGCAAAATGTAAGGTTAGTAAAATATTTGTATTTTTAGCAGGATATTAAAGTATGTTCGGCAAATATGTCAGGTTAATAGGAGGCGATGGCGACATGCCAACAATCGTGGCCAAACATATTCCTGGGATGAAAGAACCTGTCTATTATTACCAACGATCGTACCGCGTGAAACTGCATCCCAGTGATGCGGGGAAGGGGCCCGGGTCGGACCCTAGTCGCGTCAAAACCGAGACGATTTATTTAGGCACCGCGGATCACATTCGGGATCGATGTCGCGCTGGCACTCCTCCCCAAGCGGTGCATGCTAAAGCCTTTGGATGGGTGGCGGCCGTGTTGGGCATGATCGAACGCCTCGGCATCGTTCAGGACGTGGACCGATTAGTCCCTAAACGACATCCAGGATTAACGCCCGGAACCTACGTGGCGTTAAGGCATTCTGGCCACACCATGTGCGCCCGACCAGAGCTGGCGGGGATTTGGCCCCTGAGTCCAAAAGACGATCGTCCCCGAACGATGGGAGTTACCCGCACCCTGTTGGACGCCCAAAACTTTTGGGAGGACCTCCTGTGCTCCGAAGCCACCGTGTCGCCCACGACCGCTGATGCCCCGCTCTTAGAAAGTGATACGATTTTGGGGATTGAAGAGGCCATTTGTGATCGCGTCTAAACCCAGTATCGAATTCGTTTAGGCGAAGTTCTCTATGATGCCACCAATTGTTTCACCTTTTTTCAACCGGAGACAGTCGCCAGCCCCGCGCAACGGGGGCACAATAAAGCGGGACGTGATGCCCAACGCCAGGTGGGACTAGCCCTAGCCGCGACCCGGGATGGCGGGTTTCCGTTACTC
The DNA here is from genome assembly GCA_021797515.1 of Bacillota bacterium. Lineage (GTDB taxonomy): Bacteria > Bacillota > Sulfobacillia > Sulfobacillales > Sulfobacillaceae > Sulfobacillus_C. The sequence goes on from JAJZZP010000048.1 coordinate 26,434, forward strand.
TCTTTGGTGTCGAGGCAACTGCCACGATGCGAAACTGTTTCCGGAAAGCATGACGCGGCTCATCCACCGCATCGCACGGCTCCAGCATGATGCGCATCATCTGGTCTTGATCTGTGATCGGGGGAAGAATTCGCGAGCGAATTTTGATGCCCTGATGGCCCACGAAACGGAGGACGCTCCCTTGCGGGTCGATGTGATGGGAGGCCTGGTGGGCGCCCATCACCGCGATTTGTTGGCGAAGCCATTAAAGGCCTATCCCCACACGTATGAAAATCTCCGCGTGTGGACCGGGGAACGCACCGTCTATGGATTGTCCGCCCCCGTCGTGATGACCTACCATCCGGGATTAGCCGCACGCCAACGGCGTGCTTTGGATCGTCAGATACAACGAGCCCACGATGCCCTTCAGGAGTATTGGACCACCCACGTCCGGGGATCGTCTGCCTCCCGCCAAGCGGGTTTGGGTAAACTCCAAACCAAATTACGCGGTGGACGCTTTTGGACGATCACCGTGGATGATCAAGACCACATTCGGTTACGTGCGAATCGCGCTGCCCGAGCAGCGCGATATCAGGAACATGGGAAACGCTTGCTCTTCTCCACCGACCAGTCGTTGACGGTGGAGGCGATTTTGTCGGCATATAATCACGACAAAGTCCAAATTGAAGACGATTTCCGATTGCTAAAGGCCCTGAACTTAGTGCGGATTCAACCCTTGCGCCATTGGGAAGACGCTCTGTGTCCTAGCACTGCATATTATGGTGTGTCAACTTTTGTACCATCCTGATACAGGAGGCGTTCAAGTTTACTGGTTGCCTGTTGTTGCATCGTCGGCAGGACATGACTATAGATGTCCAGCGTTATGGCAATTGTCGCATGGCCTAAACGCTCATTGACGATTTTTGCATTGGTGTCCGCTGCCAGTAACAAGGGGCACACGTATGGCGCTTATGCTACCGGTCGCATAAGCGTCATGCGATGGCTACTATGTAGTTAACAAATGCGGTGCGATAAAGGTGGTGTCGGAAAGGCTGGGGCACGCCAATATTTCCATTACCTTGCAAATCTACGGCCACCTCTTACCGAATATGCAAGCGGAGGCCACGCAAAAGATGGACTATCTCTTGGCTGAGCTGATGGGGAATCGCTCGCTAACTCATTGCCAGAACATCCTGAAGAGGACGGTCGTCAATAGTTAAAGTGCACTTGTCTCGTCGGATTTAGGATTAGCCACTAGACGGATGAACCGTTTTCTAAGTTGACGAGTTATTCCACGAATAAGGGCAAGACGAGTGTGATGACATTTAGATAGGGCGGTTTGGCCATTTGTGAGACGGGGTTCAAGCTACATGAAAATCTTCTAGTTCGGCTTTGTTGGACTTGCATCACCGGCGCGGTGGTGGAAGCTATACTGCGCGCGGGTCAAAATTCGCGTTTTAGGCCAGCGGACTTGAACCGTTGAAACGTGAGGGTCAGCAAGGTATCGAGTCGTGATTGATGCTCTGTCGCCGAAGAGATCGCATCGCAAGACTCGGGACACTTTGCCCCGCCCGGAACTTTGGCCTCGGGTTGATGCCTGGACGGTAACCACTTGAAGCGCGGCACCGGCTCAAACGGTGGGGTGAATTTTGGCGCACTGGGCCCTATGCGCGGGTTTGCCAGAAGCGGGTCGCCTAATATCTCTTACGGAGACCCAGGGACCTCGGCTCTGTAGCCGGGAGGTCGGTCGATGAGGAGGGGCCCGTCCGATTCCTCTTCCTCACGCCGGATCACGGGTGAACCAGATGTCCGCGAAATGACTTTCTCCAATCACTAACTTGTTTCGGACCCATAAATGCCATATATTGGCTCACCCTAGTTAGGGGCATTCCCCCTGAATCTCGCCGGTTCAAGATCCCACAAAAAGGGCATTCATCCCCCCGGCCACCCGGGTCATCGCGGAACCTTCCGTGGCCACAATACGGATCGGCAACAGTCCTGCCGACGGCACCATCACCGAGTAAGCCGCCTTCCCGGTACTACTCGTCATCACCATCATACCCCCAGTAGACGACATGCTCGATGCCATGGATGTCGGTTTGGGAATAAAATCCACGGAAGCATTGGGGATGGGGCCTTTTGGTGAGCCCGTTATTACGGAAATTTTCGGGCTGCTGCCGCCAGAAACCTTGGTAATAAACGGGGACACCGTCACATAATCCCCTACCGGGGCAGAAGGCATCGTGGAAGGTGTCGTCCACCACGCATCCATACTTCCCAAAGCTCCTTTGCCCGCAACGTAACTGCTAAGACCTCCTACTGAAACCCCAACCATTTCCATGCTTTTCGTGGGTTGTCCCCGCAGAACCAAAGTAGCTTGTCCTTGATGGTTCGTCGTTTTTGAGTAAGAAGCAATATAAGAGCTTCCGGATGTGGTTCCCGACTGGTACCAGGCTACGGGAGCATTGCCACTTAGAGGGACCATGGGGCCTATGTAAAAAGTTACGGGTTGATTGGAAGCAGGTTGTCCAGTATTCGTAGTGGCCGTAATAACAAATGATGCTTCGTGCCCCGCTTGCACCATTTGCGCTGTTTTATTAACCGCTATTGCATACACCCCTGAAACCGAGGAGTTTTGAGGAGAAGCGGTGGTAGGTTTTGCCGAAGACGTCATGGGAGAACTAGCGCTGGTATTGGACTGGGCGCTTGAGGAAGGACTTGCGGACGGTGCACCGCCGATTCCGCATCCCGCCAGGACTAGGGGGACTATCGCCGCTAAACCAATGTAAGTGACTCTAACCATATCAATCAGGCCTCCTCTCGACTCTCATATACAATCTCCATATTGCTACAAGTAGTGGTATAATTAAATAGCATTTTTGGGCTGGTTACATTGCACCCAAGAAGTAGAGCAGAGATTGTTGTGATTGGTGTGCAACGGCGTGGTCTTCTCTTCACGGGGAATTATTGAGCGGTATAGTTTAAATAGTTTAACCCACTGAAGTGGTTTCGTGCCTCACGGTGCACGATCAGCGTTGTTCAAGCAGGCCATCCGTTTTCGGGGTCCGAGAGCGCGATGGTATCATCATCCGCCCTCCATGATTCAAGATCAGTACCATGATGACTTCGTTATCTCCCATCCAAATTCCTTTAGGTTGGAAAAATTATCAGTCTAAGTTAGCGCATATTGCGGCAGTGTCCCCGAGTGCTACTTAACGCGAGTGCGCTACGGTGGCGTCGTGGTTACAGGATTAGCCCCTGGTCCTCACCTAATCTTTACCCATAAGTTTTTGGCGGCTTCAGCGCCAATTTTTTCCAGGGTTATCACGCGTGGACTGGTGTTCTCATCGGCAAAAAAATTTTGAGCACAGTGTCCCAAAGCAAAGGTATTTGCGA
>JAJZZP010000160.1 GCA_021797515.1 Bacillota bacterium
GGTAGAACAAGCCGACGCCTTCTAGAATCACGAAGCGCTCCACCACCAGTTGCGTGGGAACGCTCTCCCATGAATCCCAGTCATCACAACTGTCGTATGATAGTTCGTGGGCGCCGCGGTATAAAGGCACGAGTATCTGTCTCAACAGCCGCTTCCGATCAAATCCGTGCCAATCATCCGACCGCTTGAATACCGCGCTTGTGTAGGCTAAGCATCCAGCGCCGAGGCCTCCTTGCGGAGACGGGTTTCCGGATGCTCGCCCCCGAACCGTACGCACACCTCTCGATGTATACGGCTCTCCATTTACTTATCAGCTACAAAGTGTGAACCCTGCATGGCAGGGTTCACAGAACACTAAAGTCTTGCGTCGCATCTTGAGCATTGTACGTTCCCATTCCCATTGGCCCGTGAGACTTTTGAGATTGCGGACTTGATGGACGCTGACGGGTATCCCCCTCGCACCGCAGAGTTCGCACCGCGTCGCTTTCATCCGAAAGAAGAGTTCCTTGGGACGTGGAGCGTCTCGGAGTTCGGGCAGGATGTCCACGAACCCCAGCAGGGGTGTTTGGATACGCGGAAATCCGCCGCCGTAGAGGCTCACGCGACGCAGACCGGATTTGGTGGCATATTCGACACTGAATACACCATGATGGGTTATAGTGGGTTTTGGCCTGAGCAACGGTCGTGCGGAACTTGCCGGCGAATGTCTTGTACAAGCTATATTCCAAGATATAGGAGAACTTCTGAGGGACGGACGCATTCTGCGCTAGTCGGTAGTAGTTGTAGAGTCCTCGGATTTACGCATTGTACCATGTGACAATCTCTCGGGGGTCGAGTCCCATCAGGTCGTCCCGTTGCAGGGGTTTCCATTGCTCGTATTATCTGTAATTATTCCCTTGGGCACCAGCGTGATGTTGACAGGATTTACATTTCATTCAACAGACATGTCTACGGCATCGTCATCCATTCACAACTTACAAAACGGCAGTGCTTGTACGGTCAGTGCCAACATTCGTCCAATCTATGGGTGATTTGAAATGAATGCCGTGACATATAGCGGAACAGCAAAATGTTCTACAACGATGTCTTATGTGTCATTACAATCCAACATCCAATGGCGACCTTCCCCGGGGTTGGGTGGGCGGCCGAAGATGCGCAACCCGTTGTAGCAAGGTATTCGACAACAGGATTTGAAATACCGATTTATTATTAGTCGATGCCGCACGAAGGTTATTGGAGGAATACGGTGAGATGGATAATTATTGGGCCTGCAGGCACGAAACAAGGAACGTCTTTCAGCACTGTGATAGATAATACCGAACCCGAAGTAGCGCAAAACCTACGCAACGCTTCGACAGGAGGTGCATGATGACTCGATGTCATTTTTGCGGTGATGCCAATCCAGGGATTCATTTATGGACGCGCAATGGCTTGGGACTTTGCGCTGACTGCGTTACGTCATTGCACACACTTTTAACAATAGAAGAGGAAGCGGAACATTCTGGCGTTGACGGATATTGTAGTTATTGCCGACAACACCCCAAGGAGTTTGAAGTTTTAGTGCAAGGTGACGCTGAAACAACAATTTGTCCGCGATGTATACAAGATGCTGTGACGTGGTTCATTGATAATGGATGGCTTAATGACGAGCAATTGCAATCGATTCCGCCGCTACAATCAACATTGCCACTCGATAAAACCGTATTCCAATCTGCGGCCATGATCGACGCGCTTAATCACATTGACCCTCTGTGGCAAACTGTATTACGCCATCATTGGGGACTGGAAGACGGACAACCCGTGGCATCCAATGTATTGCATACACAATATTTCCCGCATTTAAATACCGTAGAATTCCGTCGTCAATTGCGACAACAAGAGGCCGCTGTTTTTAAACAACTACGTGCGAATCATTAGTCGAACTGGGCACCCAATTAAAACAGTAAGTCGTTGGAAAAGTCGGCGTTGCCGAGTGGTTCGACCAATGGTCCTGAACTCCTGGCGAGATGAAGGTTTTTGTCTCCCCGACTCGCTATAGCCATTGATCCGTTCTCATGGGCTTATATTTACCTAAAAACTTTCGCGGATCTAACGGTCTGGATTCACTGCGTAGAATCCCCCGAATATGATTCAACTCGATGGCGTATTCATTCTCAGGATAATGGTTACCGGCAGCTTCCATATGAGCGATCAATGGCGGCAATCGCATAACCGGAACGGGGGTGACGATTGGAGCGTGGTCCAGTGAATCATTTGCGGAGTAAGATGGCGCCCATCATTGGTCCGAGTATATAGATCGACGAACCAGGTTGGTGTGATAATACGCAAAATTTGATGTGGCCAAGCAGCCGCCATGACCTTCTCTGCAATTCCGATGTCGGTTAACGCTTCGAGAATGGCAGTATGCATGTGCTGATCCCCAGATACCAAGATCTCAAGCTGCGAAAACCCTCGGTGATATCCCCAATAATTCACGGCAACATGGCCAATAAAACAATGAGCAATGTGGTGCCTCTGGAACGTCGTGGTAAGCGCTATAACCATTGACGGAGTGACGTGGGGGTTTCTGTTAACGTTCATCACGGTGGTTGCGTCGTACGAAAAATCATCTGGTGTTCTTGTTCCCACCGTTTGGCCTCCTCGCTGTCGTTAAAGACGACCACTCCCGTTGGCAATGCCACATCCACCGTAAACATCTTGTCTTGGTCCTCGGAATAACGCCAAAAAACTCCATACCAACCAGGAGGGCGATAGGGGTGCCTATGCCCAACTGTTTTTCTCGGTTCACACATAGCCATCACAGCTTTCCTCTGTCATATCGGCTGGCAACAAGAAAAGCAAAACCATGTGCTTTTCTCGGATCGCTCGGCAGTAGGGTGACGGTTTAGATCCGCCCGATCATGGTGGATTCATCACCACCGAAAATTCGGCGACGCTTCCATGGCGGCGGAGTCGCCACGAGTTGCCATGCTCGCAACTTCCAATACGGATTGATGAACCAGGGCTCAGTCAAGGTCCACCGATCATCAAAGACCCAAACAGGCGGTGTCATACCAGCACGCACGGTGACGTATTCGACCAGGGCAGCCACAAACGCACTCCACCGATGAAGGTCCGCATCTGCCGTGTCAGGAATCGGTGAACTAATCAAATCTATTCGGGTTTTGGTATCAGTAACACGGCGCCAGTCATCTAAAAAATCCCCAATGACGATTCGCGGGGCCGTTTCATGAGACACAACTCTGGCCCAAGCTGTGGCTAATCTCTCTGGCTGATAGCCATCATGGCTCATCATTCTAGACAACTTTCAGCAAAATATCGATGCTTAGGAGTGAGCAAAGACGCGGGAATATAGCGTTCAACAATATCCAAAGCTTCAGTTACTGTAGTGATGGATAAAGACTGGAGCAATGCTTTAGTATCTTCCCGATCATCGTTGCGGGCTGCAAAAACTTTCATGGCTAACATATAATCTGCCGCCACCGCATAGACCCGCAAAGCCGGGTATTCCCTCCATAAATTCTGCGGTGGTGTCCCATAGAAAAAGTCTTTAATGCCGTCATTTAGCCAATCCTGCGGCAAACCCAATTCGCTTGCCACACGTAAAACCGCCTGTTGAATCGGTTCTGTTGGCGCAGAAAGATATGCATCAATATCTTTCGTGACCTCGCGTGAACCTAAAACCAGCGCCATCCACGCCCCGCCCGCAATAACGATATCTGCTTGATGTCCTTCATGGTTTAGAGTTTCCGATAGAGCTTGAAAAGCCCTCTCCATATCATCCTTAGTCATGTTGCCCCCTCGTGATTTTGCGAACCGTTATCCTATTATTCTTAGTATATCCTGCTGTGACGCTTTGTGAGGGCCAGAAGAAAATCGAGGATGGTCTATTTATCCGGATCTAACCGCCAATCCCGTCCATAATCGCTTGCGTGACAGCCTCGGGACTCAAGATGCCTGTATCGCAAATCAGATGAGGCGCGTCCAAGGCAATCGACGAGTCCGAGCATCGTAGGCCAGCAACGATTCTTGTAGCGATGTGAATGTCTCAACGTAAGGCCAATACCCGCCAGACCGATCCGGGCGGGCCTGCAATCGTGCCCGCAAAATTGCAGGCGAGGCCGTGAGCCAAACTCGATACAGATGATCCGGCACAGCGGTTTCGAGCAAATTCAACTCGCGGCCATTGAAACCGGTGGAGAGCCAAATGCCGGAACGCCCAGGAGTACGGTCTGGCGAATCCCAAATAGCCCATAAGCGTTCGACGACTCTCCATGTGTCGAACTTCATCCTGAACGGCATTGCGAACGCGGCCTACGGGCACACAAGGCCACCGGAGTCTGGGTTGCAGAAGTTCGACGGTGGTGGTTTTACCGGCAGTCAAGTTGCCGCAAATGTGAAGAATCATCGCGATTATCCTTCCCGGGCTATGGGGGCTGACGGGCTTCCCAGGCATCTAAGGCCGCTAGAATCTCTTCCTGGAGCTGCTTACCCATGTTGCGAATCCGAAATCGGAGCACTTCGTCCAGGCGCTCGCGCAGGGCAGAGATCGTACCGATTTTAGCTTGATGCAACACGCGAGCCTCTTCCCAAGATAATCCCAGTTCTGTTTCCAGTGACAGTTCGTGGAATTGACGCAGGAGCACAGCGGCAAGCATATCATGATAATCAGTGGCTATCCCCATGTAATTGACGGTCGGGCAGAATGCGTCATGACTACGCTAACAACGTGAGTCAAGCGCAGAGGCTTAGGAGCCGGAACTTGTCGTGCTCAGAACAAGGCCATGCACTTTTTTAATTAAGGTGCCAGTGTAACCAGGTTCCCAGAGTATCCCAAAAATATTTCAAGAGCTGAACCATTTTAATGCGGTATGATCGGACATGGTGGTCCGAAAGA
>JAJZZP010000140.1 GCA_021797515.1 Bacillota bacterium
CCGTACCAGCGCCGCCTCTTAGATGCGCTAGGCGTGCCGATTGACCGGGGGTTTATCTGGGACCCGTCGGGCTAACGGCCAAAAAAATTCCACGATTTTCCGTTCCCTGACTCGCGGAACCTGGGTTGTAAGAGGAGATCGCCTCATCGAAAGCCATTAACGCGATACTAATTTCGTCGTCGTCTCCCGAACGCAAAAACCTTCTCGCACTGTGGCTAGCGGTATTCACAATAAAGGGAGAAAAATCCCGAATCACTTGGGCACGGGCTTCTTGGTCTCCCTGCTGTGCTCTCCGCAACAACTCCGAAGTTTTGGCCGGAAGCTCTTTGCCGAAACCAAGGCCCAATTGCTTCACCTCGCTACTAATGAATTCGTTGGGCTAAGAGCAATTGTGGGGGTCAAACCGGGGAATCAGGATCAAATTGTTCCTGGGCCCAAAGGCCTGGGGTTGCAGGAACCGGAAGTCCCAACATTTGGTACCCGCGCACTGCCAGTACGCGTCCACGGGGTGTACGTTGAATGTAACCCTGTTGCAACAGGTACGGTTCATACACATCTTCAATAGTCCCCGCTTCTTCTCCAACTCCGGCTGCCAGGGTCTCTAGCCCCACCGGGCCCCCTGCATAGCGCTCAAAGATAGCTTGCAAGATCCGTCGGTCAACAGAGTCGAGCCCTTGGGGATCGACTTCGAGTAACTTGAGCCCTTCCATCGCCACCATAAGTGACACGGTTCCGTCCCCCCGTACCTCAGCATAGTCACGCAATCGACGCAAAAGTCGGTTAGCAATACGCGGTGTGCCTCGACTGCGTCGAGCAATCTCTATTGCGGCATCCTCTGCCACGTCCACTTGCAGAACATTCGCCGAACGGCGAACAATACTAGCCAAGTCGTCGGCTGTGTAAAAATCCAAGTGGGTGATCACCCCAAACCGATCACGCAGTGGCGCCGTTAACATACCAGCTCGGGTGGTGGCACCCACCAAGGTAAAGTGCGGCAAATCCAATCGCACTGAGCGGGCTCCAGGACCTTTCCCCAAAATCAGATCCAAAGCAAAGTCTTCCATAGCAGGATACAGAACTTCTTCGACCGGACGTGACAGCCGATGGATCTCATCAATGAACAGGACTTCACGGTCATCCAAATTTGTCAATATGGAGGCGAGATCGCCCGGCCGATCAATGGCGGGTCCTGAAGTATAACGAATATTGACTCCCAATTCGTTGGCAATGATATGGGCCAAAGTGGTTTTCCCTAATCCAGGCGGGCCATACAGCAACACGTGGTCCAATGCGTCCAGGCGTGCCAAAGCCGCCTGAATAAAGATGTGCAGCCGCTCTTTGACAATATCCTGGCCCACATAGTCGGCCAGTGACTGAGGTCTTAAGTGCTTTTCTAACTCTCCCGCAGGGTCACTGCCAGGATTCATAATTCGCGACGGATCATTGGCCACTGCGCTGCTCCCCTTTACCCGAATCCAATGTTTTTAACGCAAATCGGAGTCGTTGTCCAAGGTCACTAATTTCATCGGGAATTTGTCTGCGTGCGGAGCGGGCCTCGTCCACAGTGTACCCCAGGCTAACCAAACCCTCCAAAACCTCGTCGGACGATAGCGTCGGATTTTTCCCAGCATCCGGAAGTAACAGGCCATCGGCTAACGCTCCCCACTTGCCAGAAATTTCCAACTGGATTCTTTGCGCCAACTTGGCCCCGATTCCCGGTGCCTCTTTCAACTGCTTCCATTGGCCTTGGACCACTGCCTTCCGAAGGCCCTCTACTCCCAAATGACTCAGCAAGGCTAGTGCTCCCTTAATTCCCACCCCAGTCACCGCCAGCATATCCAAAAAGCACTGGCGTTCAATTCTTGACAGAAATCCTATCAGCCGCCAAGCATCCTCACGGATTACCAAATGGGTATAAAGGTGCACCTGAGAGTTCACCTCTCCCAGTTTTTCCAGGCTCACTTTACTCATTTCGACCCCATACCCCACTCCACCGACATCCACCACACAGGACTCAGCATCTTTGGAAATGAGGCGGCCACGCAGTTCAACAATCATGGATGACTCCTTTAAACCTTATGTATTCTAGTCCCGTTAACGCAATCGCCAGCGCGTCTGCCACGTCGTCCGGCGTCGGCTTCTTCTCCAATCCCAACAATCGCTGAACCATCGTTTGCATTTGTCCTTTGGATGCCATGCCATACCCGCTAACGGTTTGTTTGACTTCATTGGGCGTCATTTCTACCAAGTTGAGCTGATTTTTTGCCACGGCTGTCAGCACCACTCCCCGCGCCTGGCCAACCGCCAGCGCTGTAGCGCTGTTTTGGCCGAAATACAGTTTTTCCACTGCAGCCCAGTGCGGTTGGTGTTCGACAATTAGATCTGTAATGGCCTCGAATATAGTCAACAGTCTTTTCTCCATGGCTACCCCCGATGGAGTTCGGATGGCACCATATGCCACTGCCACAGTCTTGGACCCAACGCGGTCGACAATGCCCCACCCGCAAATCGCTGTGCCCGGATCAACCCCCAATATCCTCATGAAGCCCTCCCGTGGCATCCGCTATCCGAATCAGTATGGTGCTCTTTAACCTATACGACACAGCCCCGGGATTTCCCTGCGCATCGGACCACAGAAAACGAAAGGGTTGCGCGTATCAAAGCCATCCAACGCATTTCGCTTTCATCCTCACTTTTCCCGGTCGTATCCTCGGGGAGGACAAATATTTAACTTTTTTCTCGGGCAATCCAAAAAAGCGCCAGGACGGCTGATCACTGGGCAAACCGTAACTATCCGTGCTGGCAGCGGACTCGACGCTCCTCCTGTGTTGCCGTTCGCTAAAACTCTCGCACTGCTTGAGCCGGATGCCACATTTGCCAACCATCTGTTGCGGCAATATCCTCAGTGGCCCCCTTGCCGGTAACCCCGGCCGAATTTGGCACAGCATCCGACCATATGTTTGACACGGTCTTACCCAGTCCGTGCTATGCTCCGTCACCGATTTGTCTCAGACCCTAAAAGGAATTTCCCGGGTGCTGAAACCAAATGGACAGTTTTTATTCTTGGAGCACAGCGTCCATCGAAACAAATTCGCATCCCGAGTGCAGGCGGCCTTAGATTCCGCCTGCACACAGGTTGGTGGCGAATGCCACCTGACCCGCCCTATCGTGGATGCGATTGCGGCACAGGGCTTAGTAATCGATTAAGTCCAACATATTTCGACCAATTGGCTAGTCCCGCTGATTACGGGACGTGCAACCAAATCGACTATTCATCGCCAAACCCTTCCGGAAACTCCCCGTTGAAGAATACTTTTTCCACATCGTCGTGGTCTTCCAGCAAATCTATCAATGCCTCCAACTGCACCGCCTCTTCTTCGCTCACCGCGGTTAGCGTCTTGGGCAAACGCACAAATTCTACCTCCGACACGGAAATCCCCTGGCTTTCAAATTCTTGACGAACTGTATCCAACACCTCTGGTTCAGTCAGCACCACATACTCATCGTCTTCGCGGCGTAAATCGTCTGCTCCTGCCAAAATCGCGATATCCAACAGCTCTTCTTCGGAATGAGATGTAGGTTCCAAGGTGAGACGGCCTTTTGCCTCAAACATCCAGGCCACGCAGCCGGTTTCGCCTAATGATCCCCCATGACGGGAAAAAATGTGTCGTATTTCCCCAGCAGTTCGATTGCGGTTATCCGTAAATATCTGCAAATAAACCGCAACGCCACCCGGCCCGTAACCTTCGTACACAATCTCTTCATATTGGACGCCTTCTTCTTGTCCGGTAGCCCTTTTGATAGCACGCTCGATGTTAGATTGGGGCAAATTGTTTTCTTTGGCTCTTTGAATGGCAAGGCGCAGTTTGAAGTTATGATCAGGATTGCCTCCCCCACGCTTGGCAGCCGCCATAATTTCTTTGGTTAGTCGGGAAAATACGTTGCCTTTGACGGCATCCACCTTGGCTTTTTTACGTTTGATATTGGCCCATTTAGAGTGCCCTGACACATTATTGCCCCCCTTACCTGTTTTTAAAAACGTCCGGTGATGGGCATTCGTCGATCCCGACCAAACGCCCGCGGGGTAACCTTGATCCCAACCGGTGCTTGCCGCCGTTTATATTCATTGCGATTCACCAGCTTTAACGTAAGGTCTACTGCATCCTGGGGCAAGCCTGCCCGAATCAATTCATCTGCCGTCAAATCATCTTCAATATACCCTGCCAAGATTTTATCCAAAATTTCATAGGGCGGAAGGCTGTCCTCGTCTTTCTGGTCCGGTCGCAATTCCGCTGATGGTGGTTTTATCAGCACATTTTGTGGAATACGCTCCCCCGCACCATTGACCCAACGGGCCAACCGAAAAACTTCCACCTTCAATACATCTTTCAACACAGCAAAGCCCCCAGCCATATCGCCATATAACGTGCTGTATCCGGTAGCCAATTCGCTCTTGTTTCCCGTGGTCAGTACCAGCCATCCCATTTTGTTAGACAGCGCCATCAACAATGTTCCACGAATTCGTGCTTGAAGATTTTCCTCAGTCAAATCGATAGGACGATTGCCGAAAGATGTTCGCAGCACCTCCATAAACTCCGCCATCACATCAGAAATGGGGAGTTCACGTGTCTCAATACCGAGATTCTGCGCCAGATCCAGCGCATCTTGCCGACTGCTGTGTGAAGTAATTGATGACGGCATGAGGACACCGTGGACGCGACTGGCCCCCAAAGCATCGGCAGCAATGCATGCAGTCAGCGCCGAATCGATGCCCCCAGACAATCCAATCACCACATCACCAAAGCGGTTTTTTCCCACGTAGTCGCGCACCCCCAACACCAGGGCCCGATACAACGCCTCATCGTCTGACACCATGGCCGTCACTCGTGGCGGTTGGGGAGATTGAGCGCGCCCTAGACGGCCGCTGACCTCCCATTGCACCACAGGTTCCTCTGCTGCATTTTTACGCCATCGGGGATCAATCCAACGACGGTGTTGGCTCGGTGTCCGCGTCAATGTCATCCGTAACACATCTTCCTCAAATGCCCGCGCTCGTGCCAAGACCTGCCCCCCTGGCGAAAAAATCGTGCTTTGCCCATCGAACACTAATTCGTCTTGAGCCCCTACCATATTTGCCCATAATAAATAAGCTGCCGCATCATCGGCCCGAGTTCCCATCATTTGCTCCCGCAATTGCTGCTTGCCGCGAGAAAACGGAGAAGCGCTGATGTTGATTAACAGACTGGCCCCGTGTCGTGCCTGAACCAAATAGGGTCCGTCGGGATACCAAAGATCTTCGCAAATGGACACCCCGAGTTTCCAATCATCCCACTGAACAATGGCAGTGGTATCTCCAGGTGAAAAATATCGTTCTTCATCAAAAACACCATAATTCGGCAGATGATGCTTATGCAACCGACCCACCAGTTTGCCGTGAAAAGCTATCACCGCAGCGTTATACAGCGCTTCCTCCGCATACGCATAGCCCCATATCGCCAGCACTTCCTGGGTTTTCGCAATGAATTCTTGGTTAGCGTCAGCCAATTCGGACAGGAATGAGGATCGAAACAACAAATCTTCGGGCGGATAGCCCGCTAGGCACATCTCTGGAAATACGATAAGTTGAGCGCCGCCATCCCGTGCGAGCTCAAGGGCCGATGTCATTTTGGCCAAGTTTCCGCCGACATCTCCCACCACGCTATTCATTTGAACCAACGCCACCGTCAACTCAGGCATTTGTCCCACCGCGTCCTCCCGAATCTGTACTCGATTTTTGGCTTGAGGTGCTTAAAATCGCCTGGGTTATCGCCTGACCAATATCCATCATTAGACGCCCGATGTCTGGTTGCAGCGTAACCTCTTGCTGATACTGGCCACCGGACACGACTAAGGTCATGTCCGCATCATCAGCCACGGTGATCGAAAATCCGGCAGCTAAAAGATATCGGCACGCTAAATCGCGCCATACCCCATCAGGGGCTGTGACTCGTAGAGAAGTTTGCAAAATGGTGCACTGACCATCGTATCCTACCTCGTCCACCAACACCTGGCGCGCATATTTCTCCAAGGTGGCATCATCCATTTCCATAATGGGAACACCTCATCGCCTTCGGGGAAATTATCCGAAACTTGCTTTCGAGACCATCGACAAGCCACAGTCCACTGGGTTGTCTGGGATTGCGCACCCATTGATCGAACAAGGTGATCGCTTGCCCCGCTACCGCTAACGTTACCGACCCCAATACTCCCGCTTCAAAACAGCGCGGGCCTTCCGTCTGGCTGGTACCAAACCAGCACCTGAGGCACGGGCCGCCAGGGACTAAACCGAGACTCATTCCCTCCAAACGCACCGCGCTATTGAAAATCCACGGCCGTTGCCATTTGCCAGCCCAGTCTTGAATGGTCAGACGTGTTTCCCAGTTATCAGTCGCGTCGATCACCAGGTCCACATCAGTCAGTAGGTCAACAACATTGCCTTCACACAACATTTCGGTGACGGCTCGCCATTTCATCGTCGGATTACGTTCCCCAACTCGCTCCACTAACATTGGAGCTTTGTACGCACCAATGTCCCCGGCTTGAAACCATGGTTGGCGTGCAAGATTGGATAGAACAATCCGATCTGCATCAATAATGGTGACCTGGCCAACGGCCGAATGCAGAGCCAAGCCAAATGCCACCGGATTGCCAATGGCGCCAGCCCCCACTACCGCCACATGATACATGGTTACTCCCCCAAACTATCGGCCACCCGCCCCAACACCTGACATGCCTGCTCATTCCATAAATCCCGCTGTAACTCCACATACCGTGCCGCACGGCTAAACGTGGAGTCACCGACGCTGGAAATGGGCTGCACTCGCGGATAATACCGCAATAAAGGCACCACTTCGGCCAAATCACGAATGGCGCGGGTCCACGCTCTCTCCGCATCACGAATCCGTTGATTCTCTAAATAGAGCAATCCCATGCTGTAATCGACCTCAGCGGTGTCGGCCGCTTCCCTATATGCGCGCAATGCCTCTTCCAGACGGCCCAAACGATGATACGCATGTCCTAATAAATAAAAGATGGTTCCATCCATTCCCGCGGGATCCCACGCTAGGAGTTCCTCAAGCGATTCGCGCACGCCATCCCAATATTCTAACCGGCTCAGCGTCATAGCCAAATTATAGAGTCCTCGTAAATAGGGCCGAATCGACTCGTCCTGCCATCCGGTATGGCGTTTTTTGCGGGGTAAGGCCAATTCCGCCTGCGCAATGGCCATTTGGAACAGTTCCAAAGCTTGCGCGAGTTCCCCCCACTTCAAGTATACCGTCCCTAGCCCATTTAGTGCATCGGCACGAAATGGATCTAATTCCAATGCTCGCCGAAAATGTGATTCCGCGTGCTCTAACTGCCCATTTTCGATATGTTGCCACCCCAATTGCTCTTCTTCTTGGGCTAACACATCCTCACTCCTCAAATCGATAGTATCGGCGTCGGCCCACCCGGATCCAGTCTCCACTGACCACCCGCACTGTTTGATCCATACCGAGGCGCACGTCGTTCAGCACCACGGCACCTTGTTGCAAAAATCTCCGCGCTTCCTGGCGGCTTGATATCCCAGGAAGGTGGGCCACGAGTTCGATGGCGGACACCTCCCATGGATCCCGATCCAGACGAACCACAGGCATTTCCGACGGAACTCCGCGTTGACTAAACGTCCGAGAGAACTCTTCAGCCGCACGTTCAGCACTATCACGATCCCAAAACCGCTCCACAATCCGTAATGCCAAGTCAGCTTTGACATCGCGGGGATTTTCTAATCCCACCCGTTTCTGCCACTGCGCAAACTCCAGGCCAAATAATAAATGGGCCCACCGAGCGATTAAGCCGTCGGGGATGGACATCACTTTACCGAACATGTCACGAGCAGGTTCGGTAATGCCGATGTGGTTCCCTTGGCTTTTGCTCATCTTGCGCACACCGTCGGTCCCCTCTAACAAGGGCATAAAAATTCCCACTTCGGGTTCCATCCCATAGTCTTCCTGTATTTGTCTAGCAGTCATAATATTAAAACGCTGGTCGGTTCCACCGAGTTCTACGTCTGCTCGCAGGGCCACCGAATCATATCCTTGCATTAAAGGGTAAAGCAATTCGTGAAGATGAATAGGGGCATGACCTTCAAAGCGGTTGTGGAAATCATCGCGTTCCAAGATCCGAGCCAGGGTCATATGGCTCAAAAGCTGTATCATATCGGGCAGTTGAAGAAGTTGAAACCATTCGCTGTTGTATCGCACTTGCATGCGTTCTGACCTCAAAATATGGTTAGCCTGCTCAATATAGGTGCGGGCAAATTGGTCGACTTCGTCTTTACTCAACTGCTTTCGCGTAGCGGACCGGTCAGTGGGATCGCCAATCCGTCCGGTCATGTCGCCGATTAGAAATACCACCACATGACCCAAATCTTGAAATTGCCGCAACTTCTCCATAACTACGGTATGCCCTAAATGAATATCCGGGGCCGTCGGGTCCACACCCAACTTTACAATCAATGGCATCCCGGTTTCCTGAGACTTCTCCAATTTTTGCGCCAATAGCTCTGGATTCACCACATCATCGGTCCCGTCGACCAAGCGGTCGACAGTTTTTGCTAGATCCTCCACAATCCGTCTCCTCTGATCAATACTTTGTCATTTCTGATAGGTGGGCCCGCATAAGGATCCCGGTCTGAAACAAACACAGCCCCCCCTATCACGAAGAGTGTAGGAGGTTACCCAGACATCCGCACCATGGTTACAATTCTGCGGTGAGTATATCACACCCGAGAAAAGCCTGAAAAGGCATGATCTAAGACGGTTCATCGTCGAGCCAAACGACGGTTACACCGTCGCCACCTTCACCCTGAGCTCCTAGGCGAAGACTAACAACGCGAGAATCCTGTCGCAACCTTTCTCCCAGCACTCGACGCAATGTGCCGGTTCCTTTACCATGAATGATCCGAATCATTGGCCATCCCGACAACACAGCGTTGTCTAAGAACCGATCCACCACTTCCCACGCATCGTCTGCGGACATACCACGAACGTCCACCTCAATATGGCCACCGGGAGAGCCGATGGGTTTAGCCGTGGGTCGCCGGGGAACGGTGGGCTTAGGTTGTGGAACCCGCTCCAATTCATTCAATGGCAACCGGATCCGGAGCGATCCTACCTCAATTAGTGCCGTGGGTCCTTCAATTTCGAGAATGTGTCCTAAGTCAGAAAACCCACGAATTTTCACCCAATCGTCCACTGCGGTAGGACGTGGCCCAGTGGCTTTGGGAACGGTTTTTAGAGGTTCAGGCAGTGTTCCTTGCTCTCGCCAAGTACTACGTAGCTGCTCAATCGCTCGCGCTCGTTCCTGGCCTTCAGTGCGGCGCACTTCTCCCATAAGCCGATCGATTTCAACCTTCGTCTGCTCCAGTGCGGTGGTCCAAGTTTGGCGCAACCTCCTTCGGTCCTGTTCCAAGCGATCCTGTAATTTGCTTTGCTCTAGATCCTTTTGAGCCTTAACCAGTTCCCATTGACGCCTGTCCATCTCAAATTGCCGCCGTGACTCACGCAGATCCTGATCAAGCTGATTGACCGCAGCAATAGCATCTGTCAAAGCAAGGCTTTCTGCGGCCATAAGTTCGCGGCCCCGTTCAACAATGGCCCGAGGCATACCTAAGCGTTCAGCAATGCTAAAAGCGTGAGAACTGCCCGGCTGTCCCATAACTACATGGTAGGTCGGGACTAGTGTTTCGCTGTCAAAAGACACATGCGCATTGACCACCACCGGATCGTGAAACCCCAGGAGTTTGAGCCGGTTGTAATGGGTCGTGGCCATTACATATGCTTGACGCTGGATTAAGCGTTCTAAAATGGACTCAGCTAGCGCTGCCCCTTCTTCTGGATCAGTCCCCACCCCCAATTCGTCAATTAAACACAGAGTGCGTGCGTCAGCCCACTCCACCATAGGAACCAATCGGCGAACGTGGCTGGAAAATGTCGACAGGTTTTGTTCTAAGCTTTGCTCATCGCCAATATCTGCCAGAATTCGTGTTACGAAGGGAATCCTAGTTCCTTCCCGTGCTGGCACCATCATACCCGACATCGCACAGGCCACCATGAGGCCTGCAGTTTTCAAGGCCACCGTCTTGCCTCCGGTATTAGGTCCCGTGATCACTAAGATTCGCTTTTCGGCCTCGAGCCGCAAACTGATGGGAACCGGATTGTCCAACAACGGGTGCCGTGAATCAACCAAAATAAGATTTTCGCCACCGACATGGGGAATCACACTCCCCTGGGCAGTGCCGTAACGCGCCAAAGCTAAAACACGATCCAAATCAGTCAGTTCTCGTTGCAAATATGCCAAATCGCTGTTGAAAGAGCCCACCCGCTGAGATAAATCCTGTAGTATTCTCTCGACTTCTTCCTGTTCGTCACGTTCCAAGGTGACAACCGCATTTTGTCGCTCTACAATGCTAAGGGGTTCAACAAACACGGTTTGGCCGCTGGCGGATTGGTCATGGACAATGCCGGACACCGTATTGCGAAACATATATTTGATTGGCACCACCCGCCGACCAAATCGCACCGTAACCACGGGCTCTTGCAAATAAGGCGCCCAACTCGGCGAGCGAAGCAGGTGATGCAACGTGGTGTCAATTTCCCCGAGTGTTGCCCGCCGCTTCCTGCGTATGTCTCGCAGTGTAGGACTTGCGTCATCGCGAACCTCGCCTTCGGGGGTTAAAATTTCACGGATCACTGTAGCCAATTCACTAGGCACCATCCAATCGGTCACCCGTTCACTCCACACTGGGCACTGTGCACTGGGAATGGTGGTGACCACCTCTTGAGCTCTCAGGAGTGTGTCAGCGGCCATCCACAACTCCTCGGGGGTTAGGACATGACCCTTATGTGCCTGTTCGGCAACTGTTCCAATGGGCCCTGCCCCTGTTAGCGTTAGCGGTTGCCGCGCTATCCACTGGAGTACTTCCTGCAACAATATCTGCTGCTGGTGAAGCACCTCGGAATTTTCAGCCCACGATAACCGCTTCACCGCTTCGTGACCCATAACGGTGTCAGCTTGGCTACTTGCCAGGTCCAACACCGAATCCCATTCCAACGCCGTTAACGCGTTCTCATGGCAAAGGTTGGGTTCACTCTGAAGAGGTCGATTCCTCACATCATTAATCAGAGTTAAGTCCTCCCATGTCTTGGTCTTTGCACGGCAACGTCTAACACCATGCCCTAAAGGAGTTCTCTAATCCTCACCCACACACAGCACGCGCCCGCACCCCAGCAGCAATGGACGGTGCGGGTAATAGATATACAATGCTAATCGATATGATACACCCGAGGTTACCACTGAGCCGTAGGATGCGCAACTCCGTAATTAGGAACCGTTATTTCGCAATATCTACCTGTTGAAAAACAGGTAGACGGTTCGGTTACTTCACATCCCGCCGACGCCACTTTTGCTGCATTGTCTGCACCAATTCGTCGCGCTCTGCCTGAACCCGAAACAATTCCTCGGTTAAGTTCAACGCTGTTAGCACAGCCAACCGAGTGGGGCTCACCCTAGGGCTTTTCGAGGCTAGAATTCGCATCCTATTATCGACATGATGCGCCAGAGCTTGCACCACCTCTTCGGGTAGATCTCCTTTCAACTGATACTCTTCCCCATAAACCGTCACCGTTGTGCGCACTGGATCTGCCACCCCGACCCCTCCCCCCATTTATATTTCTCTATTTCTCGACATAAGGGTAGAAATCCTGCAAAAATTTGGGCCAAAAGAAATTTTTACCGTTCTCTCATCATTATGCCGTGTCTCCGTAATACTTCAATCAAGTGGGCCATTTGGATGTCCACGTCGTTGTCCGTCAAAGTTCTGATATTCGACTGAAACACCATCCGTAAAGTAACCGATCGCCCCCACGGGCCCGAAAACACATCGATTAGTCGCAGGCTCTTGAGATCTGCCAACTTGGTATCCAAGACTATACGGTTTAGTGTACCCACGGTGATCTCCTCGGACACCACCAAAGAGAGATCGCGGACAATCTCAGGATACCGCGACGGACTGGGAACCACACCGCTAATTGCGGATTTGGTGTGATGGATCTGAGAGAGGCTGAGGACTCCGATTCGTTTAGCATGGTAGCGAGATGCCACCCGAGGCCGCAACTCTCCCAAAAACCCCACCACGCGATTTTCTGTATCTAACAAAGAAGCGGAGCGTCCTGGATGCATGAAAGCAGGGAGCTCCCCCTGAGGCACCATCGATATCCCAAGATTTAAACGTCGATTGACCCATTCCAAGGCCCCCTTTAACTGATAAATCGCCATGGATTCCTGTAATCCCTTGGGATATTGAGGATAGTCATCCAGTACCTTAGCTACTGCCAGTTGCATTGGTTCCTCGGCATGGTCCGGCTTCCTCGCATAGATCGGTGCCAATTCAAAGACGGCAACCGGTTGATCTCGTCGTGAGCGATTGTAACCTACCACTTCGAGAATATGAGGCAACAAAGATGTTCTGAGCATTTCTTCCTCCGCTCGGAGTGGATTGCTAATACGCACCGGAGTGGGAATGTCCGGCATCATTACCACGTCTCGGCTAGGTGACCAAAATGGACGCGTTACCACTTCGCAGTAACCGGATTCAACCCACAAATCCCTAAGACGTTCTTGAAATTCCACTTCTTCGTTGCGAGACCCGGGAACATTGGGGGAATTGGGCACGGTCACTGGAATCATGTCGAGTCCTATTATCCGGGCTACTTCTTCACATAAATCTTCGGTGGTGGTGACATCATGTCGGTTGCTAGGAATTGTAATCCAATCCCCGTCCACCTCAAACCGTAAGCGGTGTAGCGCCTGAGATAGGACTTGATTTGTCCAATCTACTCCCAATAAAGACCGAATTCGCTCCGGTTGAAATCGAATGCGTCGGTGAATCGGCATCTGCCCTTTCATAGTGCTGGAACCGTTAATCACCACTGCACCGCAGCTTCTCAAAATGTCCACTGTCGCTTGAGCCGCAACCGGTACGATTTCCGGGTCGGTTCCCTTACCAAAATGAATCGCCGCATCGGTGGTTAAACGATGTGTGCGCATACTGAGAAATATTCCCTGAGCATTAAAGTACGCCGATTCCAACCATACGTGACGGGTCTCTGCACTAATGGCCGCTCTCTGTCCGCCCATGATCCCAGCAAGCGCAATCGGGCCGATTTGGTCGGCAATGACCAAATCGGCCGGTGACAACTGACACTCCGATCCATCCAACAATATCATGACTTCGCCTTCAGAGGCCTTGCGTACCTCGATGGGCGGTACTACCTGTTGTTGATCAAACGCATGCATCGGGTGACCCAAATCCCATAAGATGAAATTGGTCACATCCACCACGGGATGTATGACACGAAGCCCTATGGCCACCAACAGCACCTGCATCCATAACGGGGAATCTTGAGCGCCAGCCACCTCGAATCCCGACAGGCCATAAACAGGGCACGCCAAAGGATCCTTAACCTCGGCCACCCCTGGATCTTGGAGGTACTCAAATGGGGGGTTTAGGGGTGTCAGTTCCAATGCCAATACGGCCGCGAGTTCCCGGGCGATGCCCAGTACGCTTTGGTCAAATACTGCCAAATTAGGCGTCAACTCCAACTCATAAACCGTGTCAGTGCCTCCCACTTCGTCAATGAAGCGAGAGCCTAGACTCAATTCGCCGTGGTATATCCATAGGTCTCCGGTGGTGTCCTGAAATCCCAACTCAGCGGCGGACAACAACATGCCCGGAGAAGGAATTCCTCGCATTATCACCGTCTCCAACACCCGACCATCAAGCAAATGAGCTCCGGGCGGTGCATACCACAGTTGATCTCCGATATAGCCGTTATCGGCGCCGGTCACCAGCGTCACTAACTCATTCGAAGCCCTTCTCACGGTCACCAAAGACAACAAATCGGCATGGGGATGCGGGTTGCGTTCAACCACTTCCACTAATTCTATCTCTCGGTAAATCTCGCCCCAAGTTTCTACAGAGGCCACTTCAATGCCCATTTGCAATAAGCCTGACGCAACCTGCTCAGGCTCTGGCATCTCTTTCAAATGCCGTGCCAGCCACCGATGGCTCAGTTTCATAACATTGGCCTCCCTGTGTAACGGTCAAACGCCATTAAATATTCCAAGTCATTTTGATATAAAGGCCGCAGATCATCCAAACCGAAAATTCGCATGGCCAACCGCTCAATTCCTAATCCAAATGCAAAGCCGCTAACTTCTTGCGGGTCGTACCCCCCATTTTGCAAAACCACCGGATGCACTAAACCAGATCCCAAAATTTCCACCCATCCAGTTCCCTTACATGTGCGGCACCCGGTTCCACCACATGCTGCACATGTGACATCCATTTCCACTGAAGGTTCCGTAAACGGGAAATATGACGGCCGAAAACGGGTCCCTATGGATTCCCCTAAAAGTTCCGTAGCCATCGCCATAAGAGTGCCCTTTAGATCTCCTAAGGTAATCCCGCGGTCTACTACCAGTCCTTCGATTTGGTGAAACATGGGTGCGTGGGTTGCATCATCGTCTCGGCGGTAGACTCGGCCAGGGGCGATAATTTTTACCGGAACTAATCCCTTCGCTGCTTCCATTCCCCGGATTTGTACTGGAGAGGTGTGGGTGCGTAACACCATACCGGGAAGATCCACAAAGAACGAATCCTGCATATCGCGCGCAGGATGATTTTCAGGAATGTTCAAAGCTTCGAAATTGTACCATGTCGTCTCAATTTCCGGACCATGTGCCAAGCTAAAACCCATCCGCAAAAATAAGTCCTCTAAGAGACGCCGTACCCGGGTCAAGGGATGCAGCAACCCCACCTTGGGCTCAACGCCGGCTATCGTCATGTCTAGCCGTTCGCTCAATAGTTGGACATCTTCTTCATGTTGTCGCAATTGTTCTAGTCGCTCATCGATTAGGCGGGTCGCCTGTTCTCGTGCTGCATTTAAGATTTGCCCTTTCTGGCGCCGTTTCTCGGGGGCCATGTCGGATAAATCTTTCAACGCTAGGGTAATACGCCCCCGACGGCCAATCCACTCAGCACGCACCTCTTGAACTTGGAGAGACGTGCTTGCCGCTGCCAACTTGTCGCACAAATCCTTCCACTCATTACTATCGAGCAGCCCCATCCAAGAACCCCCTTTAAAAATAAAAATGTCCCCCCCTCTAAAGGGCGAGACTTCCCGCGGTACCACCTTCATCGAATGTGCCAGCACATTCACTTAATGATGATAACGGTATCATACCGGCAACCCCTACAACCTACGCCTAGTTCAGGATCGCACTCCCCAGCGAACCTTCCTCATGTGCCGCGGCGAGCTTCTCAGCCCTGAGCTCACTCTCTGGATCGTTACCTCATGAGTACTTTGCTGGATCATCGTTTCTCTCTTCGCTCACTTGTCGTCGCTCAAATTATATCATGTGCGGCGGCGTCGGCAACAAACCGCGAGCCCGCCTCTGACTTGCCGCATGAAAAAGGATTACTGACCCCGCGATGGCTACATTGAGTGAATTAGCAGTGGGCACCATTGGCACGCTGATCGGCTTTGCGCCGGGGACCTCTGGGAGTCCGTTGCCTTCGTTTCCCAACACTACGACAACCGGTTGGGTCCAATCTTCTTGGTCGTAAGGGCGCCCTTCAATTACCGTCGTAGAATACACTGCCAAACCTTGAGCCAGCGCTGCATCTGTCCATCCCGAGGGCAGGCGAAACACCGGAATCCGAAAAACGCTGCCAGCACAGGAGCGCAAGGTCTTCGGGTTCATGACCTCGACCGTTCCTTTTGTGACACCAACACCATGCGCTCCCGCAGCTTGAGCAGCCCGGATCAACGTTCCCAGATTGCCCGGATCCTGGATCTCCTCAGCGACCACAAAAATGGCAGGGCCGCCGGAGGGCAACGGGAAGGTGTCACGCTCCCTAATAACCCACGATACAATCCCCATCACGCCCTGTGGAGTCTCTACACCAGAAATCTCATCCATTAGCCGATCCGTTACATACAGAATCTGTATCGACGCGGCCTGCAAACGCGCAATCAGGTTTTTCCCTTCAACATCCTGCAACAACCGTGTGCTATAGACCACTTGGCGAAGCGAAACCCCGGAGGACAGCGCTTCCGACACCATACGGCGCCCTTCTAAAACGGTCCGGCCGGTTTTTTCCCGCGCTGCATGACTGGTCATGAGCCGCTTGAAATTCCGAATGATTTTATTGTCAGGCGAGTCTAAAGGATGTAAAATCACGACGCACTTTACAATGTCGCTTTGGCTTTATCAACCAAAACCTTAAAAGTGTCCATGTCTCGCACTGCCAAGTCCGCGAGAACCTTGCGGTCAAGGCCAATGCCTGCCCGTTTCAACCCATTCATAAACCGACTATACGACATTCCGTTCATTCGCGCCGCCGCATTAATACGTGCAATCCACAGCCTTCGGAAATCTCCCTTGCGTTTTTTGCGGTGTTGATAGGCGTACCATAAGCTATGCATCACTGCTTCGTTTGCAGGTCGAAATTGCCGCGATCGGGCACCGCGATAGCCGCGCGCCATCTTGAGAATTTTTTTGTGACGGCGATGGCGTACCATCCCGCTTTTTACTCGAGCCATTAGATGTTCCCTCCACCTAAGAAGTCAGGTTTTTAACTACCGTACGGCAATAACCGCTTTGTGCGATGCTGATCCGCCTTTGACAACACTTCAGCGTTGCGCAATCGGCGTCGCCGCGTCGCAGACTTGTGCACAAGCAAATGGCTCTTACCGGCACGATGCCTTTTCCCCAAGCCTTTGGCCGTTATCCCAATTCTTTTGTGTGCGCCTCTATGCGTCTTCATTTTAGGCATGGTGCTTACACTCCCTTTTTGGGTGCTAAAATCATGATCATTGCCCGACCTTCAACGCGAGGGGGACGCTCCACAACCGCCACTTCCACTACCCTCTCCGCCAATTTCTTTAAAGTTTCTTGCCCTAAACTGGCATGAACAATTTCGCGACCACGAAAAATCATCGTGCATTTAACTTTATCGCCTTCGTTTAAAAAGCGCTGGGCACTACGCACCTTGACTTCAAAGTCGTGATCCTCAATCGTCGGACGCATTTTTAACTCTTTGACACTTACAACTTTCTGTTTTTTTCGCGATTCTCGATCCCGTTTGGCCTGCTCATACTTAAACTTTCCATAGTCCATCAGGCGACATACCGGTGGCCGTGCGGTGGGTGAAACCTCTACCAAGTCCACACGACGTTCTTGAGCCATCGCCAAAGCGTCCCGCAATGCCACAATACCTAATTGCTCGCCGTCATCCCCAACCAACCGGACTTCACGAGCGCGGATCTCATCGTTGATCCGAAGATCTTTGTTGATTGCCATCCCTCCTTTAATTCCAAACAAAAGGACGGGCGTGTCCCCGTCCAGATACAGAGCTACTGCCAAATATCAACTTACCCTTTCGGCCACGCCTGAGGGTGAGAAGCAAGTGCTTCTGCTTTGTTCGGTGGTTATGATGTCATTGTACCCAATCTCGTTCACCAACGTCAACCGTTGTTTCCCACTTCTAGGATAGCGGCATCTCAGCTTCTTCAACCAGATGGTACAAATAGTCTGGCCAAGGCTTGGCTCCTAGATCCCCTTGCTCTCGGGTTCTTAACGACACCGTATGGTTTTCTTGATCCCGGCCACCCACGATGAGCATGCGGGGAACCTTTTCCATCTGGGCTTCACGAATCTTGTACCCCATTTTTTGATTTCTGGCATCAACATCAGCACGAATGCCATGGCGGTGCAATTTGCGACGAATTTCTTCCGCATACGTCACCTGTTGTTCCGTAATCGGAATCACGCGCGCCTGTATCGGTGCTAGCCACAACGGAAAAGCCCCCGCGTAATGTTCGACTAGTATGCCGATGAAACGTTCGACCGATCCTAAGATGGCACGATGAATCATTACCGGACGTCGCAACTGCCCCTCTGCGTCCACGAAGTGGAGGTCCAACTTTTCTGGTAGTTGAAAATCCAGTTGAATGGTAGCCAATTGCCAACGCCGTTCAAGAGAGTCAATAGCCGAAATATCAAGTTTCGGACCATAAAAGGCCCCATCTTTGTGATTAATTTGATATTTTAACCCCCGGTCTCTCAATACCCGTTCCAATTCTTGTTCCGCCTGGTTCCATAATGCGAGGTCTCCCATGTAGTCATCCGGTCTCGTAGAAAATACAACCTCGTACGGCAATCCGAAAGCCCGGTACACGACATCCATTAAATCCAAGACCCCAAACATTTCTTGATGAATTTGATCTTCGCGCACAAATAAGTGAGCATCGTCTTGATGAAATCCTCGTACACGCAATAATCCGTGCAAAGTTCCCGACCGTTCGAATCGCGACAGTGGGCCATACTCGGCTAGCCGAATTGGCAAATCACGGTAGGACCGGATACTCCCCTTAAAGAGCAATGCGTGTCCTGGGCAATTCATAGGTTTTGCTCCCAAAACTTCATCGTCCCGTTCTATTAAGAACATGTTGTCACGGTAATGGTCCCAGTGCCCTGATCGTTGCCATAACGCCGCGCGATAAATCCATGGCGTAGAAACCTCTTGGTAACCTCGTTCTTCTTGCAACCGCCGCGAAAACTCCTCGAGCGTGCGATATAACTGATACCCTTTGGGGTGCCAAAAGGTAAAGCCTGGCGCCTCCTCTTTAAAACTAAACAAATCTAGTTGGGGTCCTAGTTTGCGATGATCCCTAAGTTTAGCTTCCTCCAATCGCGCCAGGTGCTCGTCCAACGCCTCCTGGGTGGGAAAAGACGTCCCATAGATACGTGTCATCATCGGGTTTTGTTCATCACCACGCCAATAGGCGCCCGAAACATTGGTCAGTTTCACCGCGCCAATGTACCCAGTTTGCGGAAGGTGCGGACCGGTACAAAGGTCAACAAAATCTCCTTGACGATATGCGGAGATGATCGTGTCACCGACAATGCGCTCGACGATCTGCAATTTGAATCCCTCGTCTCGCTCGGAAAAAATACGCATCGCTTCTTCACGTGATAGTTCCAATCGTTCAATCGGCAAATTCTCAATCACAATCCGTCGCATTTCGGCCTCAATACGCCCTAAGTCGGATTCGGTAAGGGGCGCAGGAAGCCAAATATCATAGTAAAATCCATCTTCCAGTGCCGGACCTGTGCCTAATTTGGCATTGGGCCACAATCGTTTTACAGCCTGAGCCAGCAAATGGGCGCTCGAGTGACGGAACACCTGACGGCCACTGGAATCATTAAAGGTCAACCACTGGAGCGTGCCTCCTTCTAGCAGCGGCTTCTTTAAATCCAGAACCTGCCCATCCAGCCAAGCGGCCAAGGCTTCAGGATCCCTTTCCGGCAAATCGAAAGGCCGCACCCCTGACGGTAGTTGATGTACTTCTCCTTCAATCTCTAATTGAATTACCGGCTCCATTGTCAGTCCTCCACGTCCGCAAATAAAAAATCCCCGTACTGGGGACGGAAAAAATCCGCGGTTCCACCGCCATTGGTCGCAAGACCCATCTTATCGAGCGATATCGGGCACAGCCGCCGCCTTTCCCGGACTTACCGACTCAGCGGATTCTCCAAGGTGGTTGGCCCCCACGGAACCTAGGTCGTTTTCAGCTTATCCGACCCTCTCTGAAGGAATATGAGAAACCTCGCCTTCTCATCGAGTGCATCTATGTGATTTATCCAGGTAAATCTTATCGCTTGGTCACACTTTCTGTCAAATCCCCACGTCCGCATCTCCGGCATCCTGGGCAGCGCATCACTCGGTCCTCAAACACTCCATCAATCGTTTGAAGTAAATGATCAGCGGGTTTGTTTAAGTGCAGCACAATTTGCCTTGGCGCTATGGTAATCAGTGCACTAACCAAGAGATCCTCCGGAGAATCCTCTTCGTCAGGCAGACCCGAAGCTAATTCGGCCAGAATATCTTTACCCACGGGCTGACCCAACGTATCTTCCAGAAGAAACTGATGCCTTTGCCAATATACATGAATGATATTCATTTTCGGTTCATTCAGGTTAACAAAGTGCCGCAGCAGCCGCACAAATTCTCGATATTCCTTCTCCATCAACCATTGGTCAATGGCCCGGTCCACTCCCTCTTCAAACTCATGTGAGATTTCCGGGATCAGAAAACGTCGGACTCCTTCCAACACTATGGTGTCATTGGTAGCCAAAAATTGCGCCAAAATGTTCTTCATCAAATTAATGCGGTCTTGATTATGGGCTGAGTCGGCAAAAAGTAATTGCGTCGCGGCGTACACAATAGACTTTACTTCATCAGCCGCAAAATACCGGTAGCGTCGCAATAAAATGGTGCGAATCCAATTGGATGCGGTGTGGAGAAGATATCCGGTAATAGCGGTTGATAAAGAGTTCAGTGATTGAGCCCGAGAACCATCTTGTCGCAACTGATATTCGACTTGGGACCCTAAGACCGTTTCTTGCCATTGACCCGAAACTTCCCGGGCTAAGGTTTCACCCAGTTGCGGCACCGATTCCAAGTCGGCTACAATGCACCACTGAGGCACGATAACCACCACCTTTGTTGGCAATTTCATCCACACCATAGTATATGCATTCGCTCAAAAGCTATTCGGACGGTCCGTGGATCGTTTGAGAAGAAGCCTGCCAATGAATCGGCATCTCCCTCTATGAGGTCACTTTCTACTTAATCACCCGATAACTATTGCCGGAATTCCGGCCTTAAAGGCCTCCAAACTTTTTTAAACATGTTCCCCCCCAAAGCGCAAATCGGTTTTAATTCATCCGTTCGGTTAGTTTTTTGAGAACTGGGAAGAAATTTCTCTTATCGTCCCCGCATCGCCTTACGAGCTATCCCCGAATTTTTTGGCAATGGACGCCCATGTTGTTCAAATCCGGAAGTGCTCCTAGTGCCCATAACACGTCGGCTAGTTATTGAATGAGATCGGTTGTGTACATTTTCAACCACAGGTAGAGTTGGTTTCCCTGCTGGAGTGGCCTCGCTAAAAAAGCGCGCATGTTGCTTCGATTTGATCATGAACTCTCCGGAACCGCGACGGTTGCCCACGCAAAATAGGCGAGGGCCGAGGGTGGGGGTTCGGGAGAGTTCTTGGATGATCGATCACAAGGAGCACAAACCATCGCGAATTTTTCGGACGTAAGGCCGGAATCGTCTGAAATCACACCTGGGGAGATCGACGTAAGACGGCTGTCACCACCAGCGAAGATGCAGTGATCGAGGGCGCATTCTGGCGAAACGATACCCAGGCGGGGCAGTTACAACGATCTTGACCTCACGGAGCGCTGTATAGCGAGTATACGACCTCGCCCCACGCCGAGAAAGCGAATACAAAAACTCCGCACCCAATTGCGGGGCCGCAAATTTTTGGTGGGCGGTAGAGGACTCGAACCTCTGAACCTCTCGCATGTCAAGCGAGCGCTCTAACCAACTGAGCTAACCACCCATATTAACATCAGAAGTGGAGGCGACGCCCGGATTCGAACCGGGGCGTAGGGGTTTTGCAGACCCCTGCCTTACCACTTGGCTACGTCGCCGTAAATCACAAAAAATGGAGCGGAAGACGGGACTTGAACCCGCGACCCTCGCCTTGGCAAGGCGATGCTCTACCGCTGAGCTACTTCCGCAACCTGCCTTGCCATTATAACAAGGCACGTAATAGAAATCAAGAGCCCATTCTGTGCTCGCTAATAACGATAAAATCCCCGCCCGGTCTTCTTTCCGAGATGTCCCGCACGCACCAAACGACGTAGTACTAACGGAGCGGCAAACCTATCATCGTGAAACTCGTCGAACATGTAATCCATAACGTTCAAATCTATATCCAATCCGGTAAAATCTGCTAATGTCAAAGGTCCCATAGGATGGTTTAGCCCTAATCTAACGCCTTTATCAATATCTTCAGCAGACGCTACACCCTCTTCCAACATTCGCATGGCTTCGATAAAAAGTGGCATCAGGACACGGTTCACTACGAACCCCGGCGTATCTTTCTGTACCACGATAGTTTCTTTGCCAAACTCTTTGGCCAGCTCCTGAGCTTGCCCAATAGCGACGTCTGAAGTTTCCTCGCCACGCACAATTTCCACCAATTTCATTACCGGTGCCGGATTGAAAAAGTGCATGCCTAATACCTGTTGTGGACGGCGCGTGGCTTTGGCAATTTCGGTAATAGAAAGTGAAGAGGTATTAGTTGCTAAAAGAGCAGACTCCGGCAGCACCTCATCTAGCTGTCTAAATACTTGTTCTTTGACGTCAATGACTTCAACTACAGCTTCAATTACCGCCTCCACATTTGAAAACTGGTTCCAGTCATTAGCCTGTATTAATCGCTTCAATGCCGCATCCGCTTGATCCGCGCTCATCTTTCCCCCAACCACCAATCTTTGCAAGCGACTAGCAGCCGCCTGGTGTGCCTTCTCCACCGCTTGAGCCATCGCGTCATACTGAACCACTTCGAATCCTTGCAGAGCCGCCAGATAGGCAATGCCACTGCCCATTGTTCCTGCACCAATTACTCCAATTCGACGCATAATTGCTAACCTCCTAGAAATCCCATCATATGTAGTCCACTGTCCACGTAAAGTATGTGCCCGGTAATTCTTTTAGCCCATTCGGAAGCCAGAAAAACTGCGGCATTGCCTACATCTTCCGTGGTAATGTTCTCACCAATCGGAGATTTGTCCACCACATCGTGCAGTGCCGAAGAAATTCCTCGAACTCCAGAAGCAGCCAGTGTCTTAACGGGGCCCGCGGAAATGGCATTAACTCGAATATGTTGCCGCCCCAGATCGTATGCTAAATAGCGCACGGAGGACTCCAAAGCTGCTTTGGCAACTCCCATGACGTTATAATTCGGCATAACCCGAACCGCGCCTTGGTAAGTTAATGTCATTATACTGCCTGAACCGGCTTTTTCCATTAGCGGCAGAACGCCCCGGGTAAGTACCGTCAATGAATAGGCACTCACATTTTGCGTCATCATATAACCATCTCGAGTAGTGTCTACAAACCTTCCTGCCAAGTCCTCACGGTTGGCATAAGCCATCGAATGCACAAGCGTATGAATACCATCAGGATACGCTTCGCTGAGGGATGCGATAAATTTATCCACACTGCCTTCTTCAGCAACATCCAATGGAAGAACCAAGGGCTCTTGTGACAATTCAGGTAATAGTTTATCTAAATTTTCTTTGAGACGTGTATTTTGATAGGTTAAAATTAAAACTGCTCCTTCTCGATCAAAAGCTTTAGCGATACCCCACGCCATACTGCGCTTATTGGCTATTCCAGTGACAACTGCTCGCGTTCCCGACAACAGTCCCATAGGTCTCCTCCATTACCGAATATTGGCACTATCATAGCCTATTCGCTCCTTAGATGGAACTATCCTGGGTAGTTGGGCGGTTTTTGAGTGAGAAAATAAACTTTATGCCATTGAATGCCATATTCAGCCACCTTTAAGTCAGATTCTTGAAAGAATAAATCAATGTGGTCTCCGAAAATCGCAGACCCGCTATCTACAGCGCGTGCTGGACCATATCCGTCGATGTAAAGATAGGTCCCAAATGGGACAACGTTGGGATCTACGGCGACGTTGCCGTCATGTAGTGGCTTGCCATCCCAGGCAGCCACAGCTCCCCATGGACCATTCATACCAAAAGTGCCGTTATAGGCAGTCGTTAACATCGACGACACCTTGTCATATTGATACTTGTGCCCATCTATCGTTAGCTCGTGAACTGTAGCCGTACCTTCGGCCACGGTTGCCGACACCGGAGGGCTAATCACCGACTTAACGGATCCGACTTGGTATGTGGTGCCGGGTTCGCCCGGTTTGATAACGGCCACCTGACCTGCCGGTAAATTGCTATCTTTGATTACGGTCACGTTATAGGGCACACTACCAAATTGCGGAGGCGACCACGCAATACCCAAGGGAGACCATGGCCACGCGGGAATGCCACCACTAGCCACCGAGACATGCGAATTCGAGGCACCGACCATCTTGGGCATTGACCATACCACCGCCACACCAATGCTCAAAACAGCCATTGCCAAGCCTGCCCAACGGACACGATGACGCACTGCCCACACCTCCCTTAGTGATTAGTGTGGGCAGTGGTGACAAGTTTAATCACCCGGATTAGTTTACAAACTTAGGACGGTCTTTCCATTCTTTATCCCTTAGTACATATTTCTGCAGTTTGCCAGTTGCAGTTCGCGGCAGGGCGTCAACAAATTCAAAAGCTTTCGGCACTTTAAAATGGGTCATCCGTTCTCGACACCACTGCTGCAACGTCGCTTCATCCAATGCTTTCCCAGGCTTCAGCACCACAAATGCTTTGGGCACTTCCCCCCACTTTTGGTCAGGAATCGCAACCACTCCTACTTCAAGAATGTCCGGATGCTGATATAACACCCCTTCTACCTCAACCGACGACACATTTTCTCCACCGGAAATAATGACATCTTTGGAGCGGTCGACAATTTCGATGTATCCATCAGGGTGAACCACAGCCAAATCCCCGCTATAAAACCAACCGTTCCTAATGGCTTTAGCGGTTTCTTCGGGTTGTTTGTAATACCCTTCCATTACCACGTTGCCTCGTGTAACGATCTCCCCGATGTCGGTACCATTCCACTCCACTTCGGACCCGTCCTGTTGGACCACCTTGGTCTCCCCGTTAAAAACCATTTCTACTCCCTGTCTCGCCTTCATTCTCGCCTGCTGGTCAGGAGGCAGCAAGGCAAACTCTTTTCGCCACTCGCAGTAGGTAATAAAAGGAGAGACTTCGGTTAAACCATATACGTGGATAATGTCCATACCGAATAATTGCTGCACCTTGTCGATAACTGCGGCAGGTGGAGGAGATCCCGCAGTCGCCATACGGGGATGCCAGTCCATTGTTACCTGGTCCGCTCCCGGAGCATTAATCAGCATGTTAAGAACCGTGGGAGCCCCACAGGCAAGGGTCACCTTGTGTTCAACAAAAAGGCCGAGTGTCGTCACCGGCTCCATTTTGCGCAAGCATACATGGGTTGCGCCTACTGCAGTCAGTGCCCAAACTCCTCCCCAACCATTGGCGTGAAACATGGGCAAGGTGTGCAGATAAACATCTTCATAGCCTACTTTAAGATGAAAAAGAAAGTCGGCTGCGTTCACATAATTGTTGCGGTGAGTCAATATCACGCCTTTGGGGCGAGAAGTGGTGCCACTGGTGTAATTGATAGTAATGGGTTGGTTTTCATCAATTACCGATTCAAATGCGGCGTCAGAGGACTCTTGGAGCAGTTTCTCATAGTCCAGCGCCTGAATTTCTGATGGAAATCCCGAAGCAACTTGGATAATGGTACGAATTTGTGTCAGTCGCGGCCTAAGATGGTGAATCATACTGCTATATTCGCTGTCCACGATTAGGGCGCTGGAATCGCTATGCTCCAAAATATAATGCACTTCGTCTTCTGCAAGCCTCACGTTAAGCGGTACCATAACGGCGCCCATTTGACCAATGCCGTAAAAGCATTCAATCATCTCGTGGATATTGGGAAGCATAACAGCAATATGGTCCCCGGAGCGTAAACCCAAGTTCTGCAATCCGTTGGAAAGTTGCCAGGTGCGCCGATCAAATTCCTCATAAGTCCAACTTAAGACCCCGTCAATTATTGCAATTTTCCGAGGATAGAGTTTACGGGCCCGCCGTTTGAAATCAATCGGCGTCAACGGTACAAGCATTTCAAAAATCCCCCTCACATTTTACGTATTCACTTTATGCCACTTCCATACAAACCACCAAAACGGACAGCTACATGCCCATGATACCACCCCAAGGCTTAGGCGGTATACGAGCTATGACGACTTGTGATGTTGGTGGTCAACTCCACCCATTCGCGTTATGATGGTTGCATCGATTCACAGGAGATGGAACCAGTATGCATGGGTCACGACACAAATACGGGCCAGATCAATGGCAATTTGGCGATCTTGGAATGCCGGAAGAAAACCGTTCTGTTCCCATACTGGTCTTAATTCATGGCGGATTTTGGCGACCACAGTATGGTCTGGATCTCATGGAACCTATGGCATCCGAGTTCGTTCGAAATGGATACGCCACCTTTAATATCGAATATCGACGCAGTGGTCAACATGGCGGCGGATGGCCGGGCACCCTTGATGATATGACTTCGGCAGTAAACTATTTGACTGTGCTGGCCTCAACCTATCCTCTAGATCTTAACCGTGTTACGTTGATAGGCCATTCAGCAGGGGGCCAGATGGCTTTATGGATGGCCGGCCGCCATTTATTGCCCAAAAGCCAAGCCTTAAATGGCGCGCGGACAATGCCTTTGCAACGAGTAGTCAGCTTGGCGGGAGTGGTAGATTTGTTAGCCATGTGGCAAATTGCCCATGGTCAGGACCCAGTCGAAAAATTTCTGGGAGGTCCTCCCACCATGTGGCCTGATCGGTATCGGGAAGCGTCGCCAATCAATTTGTTGCCCACGGACACATTAACCGTATTGGTCCACGGAACAGAAGATTCCAGGGTTCCCTTAGCCCAAAGCCAAAACTACTGGTTAAAAGCGCGCACACAAAACAGTCCAGTAACCCTGAAGACATTGCCGGGAGTGGACCATTTTCAATTGATTGACCCGCATTCCGCAGCCTGGCCAACCGTAATGGCTGCCGTAACTAAGCGTTATCCCGATTAATGTCCCTTAGATCCGTTCCAGCCACACACTACTATAGATGCACAGCCATATTCTTAAGTAGTTCTTTGGCACATCTATCCCGGGCATTTGGTAAAATGGACGATAGATTTCGGGGCACACAATAGGGAGGGTTTTGAAATCGCAAAGCCGGAAGAGACTAGGCGGCGATGGCGACTTCGGTGGCCACGTTTAATATTTATTATCGTGTTTATTGCCGTCATCGTGCCTGGTTTGATGTTGGCATGGGACTATCACCGTCTTAAAACCGAATTGGATACGGTTAAACAATCATATCACGCCAAAAATCTGTTGGCTTTAGGCAATGAGGTCCCAAAAATTTCAGGAACTCTTGGCAATGTGCACACGGCTCTGTGGATGCTAGGATGGGTTCAAGTCGTCCCTGGGATTGGTGGTTATTATCACAATGGGATGACCATATTGACTGCTGCCCATGACTATCTATACGCCTTGAGTAAAGGTATTGAACCATTGGTTTCCGTAGGCCAAACAAGCCACCCATCGTCGCAAAAATGGGACCAGGCGGTGACCCAAGCGGGACTTAACCTAAAAACTATGACCCCGGTAATTCTGCACGCCAATCAAGCGATCCAAGCTATCACTCCATCTAGTATTCCCGCAGTCTTGACCAAAAAAGGACTCGATGTCCAAGCGCTCAAATCGGTCAGCCAAACATTTATTAGCATGCTGCCACTAATGACAGGTCCACATCCTGTATTAGCGCAATTGCTAGGGTTTCCAACCACCGCTCGATACTTGTTGATCTTTCAAAACAGCGGAGAGTTGCGGTCAACCGGGGGCTTTATGACTGCTTATGCCTATGTGCCCTTTCACAACGGCAGGTTGGAAAAAATCAGTTCTCAAAACATCCAACAGTTGGACAGCCAAGTAACTTATCACCCGCCGGCGCCAACGGTCATTGGAGCCTACTTACCGGTTAAGTACTGGCATCTCAGGGATACCAATACCTCGCCTGATGTTCCCCAAACCGTAAAAAATTTCCAGATGCTGTATCGAACTATCCCCGGCGTCCTTCCCACCAACGGCATGATTTTCATCGACACCTGGTTTGTAGACGACCTTATCGGCGACGTAGGTGGCCTCAATGTCCCCGCTGGTCACGGGAAGACCGTCCATATCACTAAATCCAATGCGAACCTGGAAATGGAATATTTGGCCGAAGATAGGGGGCTTCCTGCCAATGTGCGTAAATTGTTCATCGGTACCATGATGAAAGAACTATTGCATGAGGTTCTCCACGCCCATGTGTCCGAGATCTTAAAGGTTGCGGCCACGGTAGAAAACAACCTGAACAACAAACAAATTTTATTGTATTTCAATAACTCACAAGCGGAAGCATTTGCCGCGTCACACCACTGGGCAGGCATCGTTCCCAAAACCGTGAAAGGCAACTATGTTCAGGTAGTGGATGAAAACTTGCTAGGTCATAAAGACAATTATTATGTTCGGGAATCGTACCAAGTCAACGTACAACAAGTTAACCATCGTAATTTAGAAACTGTGACTATTCATTGGGTCGATCCTGCTATTGTTAACTGGGCTCAGAATCTATTCGTGCCTTATCACTCCTGGGTGCGGGTGTACGCCCCAATGGGTTCCACGTTCGTGTCCATGACAGGAATTGATAGCTATGCCCAAGTGACGGCGAATACCACCTTGAACAAGAAGGTATTCGGAGGGCATGTAGACTTGCCCGGACGATTTTCGGCCGCACAACCACCAACGACTGGAACCGTCACCGTAAAATTTTGGCTACCGAATAAAGTTAACGTTCGTCGGTTATATCTTCAAAAGCAGCCGGGAATGCTTGCTGAACCGGTAAAAGTCACTGTTCATGGCGTGACCCACCGCATCACCCTGTATAATAACCAATGGCTGACTTTTTAAGTGGTAGAGACTGAACTCTACTGCAATGCATCGTCTCCAGGATTTAGGAGGATTCAGCCATAAGCCGCGCTCTAGTTCCGGAATGTTAATTCTGGGGCATCGTCCTGTTGTGGGCAAATTTGCGACCCGCTATCACTGGAGTGGGCCCCCTGGTTGCAGTTATCACCCGCCAAAGCAGACTGTCATTAGCGGTCGCTGGCATTTTAACCACTTTGCCGCTGATTGCATTTGGATTGGTGTCCCCGGTGTCTCCTTCACTGGTGCGTAAGTTCGGCATGGAACGATCCTTATTTTTGGGCCTCGTGATTTTATCTTGCATTTCGCACCCTTAGTAGGACCACCCCGAACGAGACCATCTGTTCTGGGCTTATCCTGAGGGAATCTGCGTAAATCGGCGGGAATCACACCCTACCAGGAGAAGAGCTTGGCGTTGAACGAT
>JAJZZP010000159.1 GCA_021797515.1 Bacillota bacterium
CTCTTTATGCAACGAAATCTCAGCGTTGGAATGGAGTTGCCTGCCGGCGCGTTCGGAGACTCGGTTACCCGTAATGCCACGAACGTTAACTTTCAAGTCTCATTTAATGCTTATTCGCCCGAAGGTGTCTTCACCTCAAATTGCGCCACGGGGATGCTCGATAACCAGAAGACATTATTTTGGCAGCTCTGGTTAACTAGCGTTAATCCCAAAATCGATTTTTACTTAGAAAGCGATGCGTGGCTCGATTCGGCGCACGGTGTGATAGAACGTTGGTTCTTCGAGTCCTTGTCCGGGGATTTGCGAAGGGAGCTTTTAAATGAATAACACATTGAATGACATACGATTAACGTCTGAAGATCAATATCCTTCCACTACGTCTGTGGCTATGACAGTTGTCAGCCGCCCCATACCCATGCCCATGCAGAATGCTGCTATAGCCATCGCCTTAATGGTTTCTGGCCTGAACGTAGGCTTTCAAGCACCTCACGGAGTTATCCAACTCTCTGTTACCCCACCTGCTGCGATTGCGTATGGTACGGCGAGAGGTGATGGAATTGTGATAGGAGATGCATCGCGGAATGCCATCCGCACCAGTGGGATCACGCGAACAGTTCAGCACAGGCAGTCAATGTCGCCGCTTGTAGAAGAGGATGTCCGCTTGGCAAAGGTGGCACGATCGGTGACCAAGGTTAAAGGGAAAACTCGTTTGAATGACCACAGGTCTTCCTTACCGAATATTGAGGAGGAGGCCTAGAGTTGCATGTCCGATTGCTGGTATAAGGAGCTCTCAGCCGCTGACCGGATTAGTCAAGGGGATATTTTTTTACCAAGCATCCATATTTACAGCCCCAGTCCAAGTATAGTTACCGAGGTCGATCCCGAACCATACGTGGACCACTTTGAAGCCCCGGTGATTATCTTGACTCAAGCCTGCGACTTGGGAAATGAGCCGGTTGCCGAGTCCGTGATTGTCAGCGTTTTGAGGCCCATAAATGATCTCAGTTGGTCAGAAGTAAGCAGCATCATGGCGGGAAGGCGGCCCGCGTACCATCTGCTAAATGAATACCTTTCGGCAACCAGCTACTTTCCGTTCCATCTTGTAAACTTTTCAGACCTGCACACGATTTCGTATGCATTTTTAGATGAAATGCGTGAACACATCCAGACCCGACTAAGGCTTCAGAGCCCATATCTTGAACAAACAGCGCAACGATTCGGAAGCTACTTTTCTCGCATTGGATTACCTCGGGACATCGACAAAGACCGCGTTAAAGAGTTCCTGCAAAACGCATAAACCCGAGCCATTCCCTTCGAAGTCTGGTGCTTTATGACTAGAGACGATTTACTTCATTAAAGAGCGATATTCGGGGGCGTATGGGCCGTAAGACTTGTACGAGTGCAAATGGCCCCGGGGCAGTCTCCCTTTCCGTCTCACCTGTAAAATCCATGTTGGACGGTTCTACCTGAGGGATTAATGAGAGTAGGAGGCCAAATTTCTTGAAGGGTCTTCATCATGTCGAAATTTATGTCTCCAACCGGATATGTCGTTTCTTTCCCAATGGATATCAGAAATGTGCAGATGGCAGATGTCACTGGAGCGCATTCCCAAAGATATGGCTATTAAAACAACTTGTCACGGAGCCTGAGCTTATCATTGGAGATTTAAAACACCGGATTGCCGTTTGACGCGGACGGAACACCGTTTGAATGTGGGGACAGCTTCGAGCGCCTCCTGACAACGGGATGGCACACCTCAAGAACGGTCGTCACCAAGAGTTCAACTGGCACAGCAATCCGAAGAACAAGAAGAGATTTCGCCTGGACCATGCGTTGGTGTCTGACCCCGTCCGGGACCATGCCAGCGCATGTTGGTATTCGGATGGTGAGCGAACCCCCAGATATTCGGATCAGTCCCCGCTGGTAGTCCAACTGGATCTGTAGGGCGGTCGCATGGGTTAATGGGAGGATGTCGTGTTCAGCGGGCCGAGCCCATGGAGTTCGTGTCGTAAGTTCGCTATTACCTCGTACGGGACACTCGGGGACGAGAGCGTATTGCCACAAGCGAGTCCATGGGCTGGGAATCTCAGGACGAACGAAACGGTGTGCCAACTCCTTGGGTTGGAACTTGCGTTCAAAATCGCTCTCGTTAGGCTCCCACAAGCGCTGCCAGACGTCGCCTGGGTCACGTCCTGTTAAGCCCCCTATAAACCCTGGACAAAACGAATCCACGACCGGCGTTTGCTGTCGTCTCGCTGGAGGCGGAGAACGGGGCATGATAGGCTGGAACGCTTGGGCCATAACCCTTAGGGCCTTGTCTCGCAATATCATGCCCCGAGAGGCTCCGGGTCCAGCGATCAGTTTCACGCTTAGCGCAACGCCGGCATGGATTGCCTTGCGTCCTGATTAGCAGACAGATGCCTCTGGCACATATGGGGACCGTCCACAATGCATACGATAGAATCGATTCGTAGGAGCCGATTGGGCTCACCCACCCTATCCACCCAAGGAGGACGGTAGATGGACCTCCGTTATGTGCTCATGGATGTCGACGGCGTTATTGTGCCAGGACGTGGGTCGCGCTTCGCACCCCACTGGGCAGATAAATATGGTCTGACCGATACCGTAACGAAGTCATTTTTTCGTGGCCCATTTCGGCAGTGCATGGTGGGGAAGGCGGACCTTCGGGTTGAATTGCTACCCTATTTCGCGCAATGGGAGTGGTCGGGTAACATCGACAACTTTCTTGCCAATTGGTTTTGCTGTGAACATATTGTCGACAGCCAGGTTCTTGCGGTGATGGACCGCTTGCGCCAAGAGGATGTGGGGGTGTACCTCGCCACCAATCAGGCAGCCTATCGTATCCATTATCTACAGGAACACATGGACTTAATGGACCATGTCGATGGCGTGTTTGCCTCGTGCATGGTGGACACCTCAAGCCGTCGACGCGGAATACTTTGAGTTCGTATTAAGGTCGTTAGCGGCACCCCTCTCATCGGTGTTGCTATGGGAGGACAGCGAACGCATTGTAGCGGAAGCGCGGTCGCTCGGACTACATGCTGAATTGTTCGGGGATACGACGGCCTTTGTGGAAACGATGTGCGGTTGTTTTCCCCATGTCTAACGGTAACCCGCCCCCACGGTTTGGATTGCGAACTCCGCCGCGCATACCGTCCACGCTCAACGCTTTGCGAGGCGAATCAGCTACATTCGGGGGCGTTAGTAACCTAAGAGGTGGATCTGGTTCCAGCTCTGAGTAACCACGACAATGGCCCTGATCAACCTGTAACGCGCCACGCTGACGATGAGTGAAAAGCCTGTGATCAATCACAGAATTCGAATACCCAAAAAACCAAACTCAACAACTCTTTGAGGCCCTCGTCGCGGGGTACCCCGTAATGGGGATGCTGGTGCAGTTTTTGAGCGATTGTTATCACGTATTTGATGCCGCCGATCCGGCGGCATTACAAGCGTTTATTCAGCAATACCAAGAATGCGAGATCGGGCCACTGGCCCAATATGCCACGGGACTCGAGAAAGATTATGAGGCGGTGAAACATAGCCTGATCTATCCCGAGATCAGCAATGGTCCCCTCGAAGGCGTCAATAGCCGTATTAAAATGAAACCTGGGCGCGGGGGCGGACGCGCAGGGCTGGAGCTGCTCAACGCCTACAATGTTCTCACTGTTGGGGATCTGGCGGAATAGCGATCCTCGGATTTGAGAAAGAATCCTCTTTCATAGCAAAAATGAAAGCTCCGGTCCAGAGGGTTGCGCAGGGCTACGACAAATTATTTTTCATTGGCATGGCATAATTGGAATATTTTCTTAACCTGACAGCATTGGTGTCCGTCCTGTGATGCGCTAGTTTTTGTTGAAAGCGAATGTACTTTTCGCAATACAGGGACCGCCTTCGGCGTCTGCATTAGGAAGATAGCGCAGTGTGGCCGGATCTGTGCATAGATTGCATCCTGCATTAGTCCGGCAAGTCTCCACGAACACGGATCTGTGGTCAGATCTGTGCATTCCCAGGACTCTCAAGGTAATTACTGTGCAGATCAAACGGCAACTTCATCAACAACAACTGGCAAGGATAGCCCATGTTCTCACATACGATATAATAGATGGCAAGATGTGGAATGAGTGAGGTGCAGTCACGTGGAACCGACATGGCATCAATGGTTGAAATCAGATCCCGCTGAATGGCCTCTACGGCGGCTCTTTTGGTCCAGACGCTTACCGGAGAATGTCGATTGGAATGACATTCAACAGGTCAGTTGGATTATTACCCGTATTTTAAGCGAAGGAACACCATCGGATTGGATGCGCATTCGGTGGTCAGCCATTCAGCCCATTTGGAAACAGATAACCCTAGCACCACATATTCGCGTGTTTTGGGATGAATTCTGGAAAGAAGGGATGCTGGTGGGAAATCACGATGCCGTACTCACTGCGGCTCATCATCAAATACTCCACATTGCCGGAAGGGTATTGCCTCGCTATGGGTTTGAGTTAGCTGGGGGGACTGCTCTGGCCGCGGCCTATTGTGGTCATCGGCAATCAGAGGATTTGGACTTTTTTACCAAACTCGGGCGCAAAGCCCCGGCGTTCACGCCTGGGGATATCAGCCCGTTGGCCCGTTAGGACTCCCTGTAAAATAACTTAGTCATTTATGGTTGCGGCGCGATGACATAATTCCACTCGCCATGAAAGTTCTCGGGCACCCAATTGAGATTAGC
Source organism: Bacillota bacterium (assembly GCA_021797515.1). Taxonomy (GTDB): domain Bacteria; phylum Bacillota; class Sulfobacillia; order Sulfobacillales; family Sulfobacillaceae; genus Sulfobacillus_C. Next base: position 4,742 of record JAJZZP010000159.1, read on the forward strand.
CAACACGTTGGGGTCGACGGGCTGGCCC
>JAJZZP010000017.1 GCA_021797515.1 Bacillota bacterium
TGGCGGGATCGTGGCCGAAACAATGGGCGAGATGCCCGGTCGTCTTGTCTTGCCGGAAGATACAATTTTCCAGATCCCAGCGATGATGCATGATGTGATAGACCGTCAGGGCCGAGACGGCGCCCCCAGGTCGTCAGGGCCCAGCCCTTGTCTTGGTCACCCTCTGCCGCGGATGGCGACGCCCCCGTTTCCGGGTGGTCACCGGCCGTTCCCCGTAGATGATGCGGAGGTGGGCCAGGGGGCCCCGGCTGAGTTCGGGAAAATCCCCAATCTGCGGCTCGCCTTCATTTTTATCGCTGCCATCGGCCGGCTGGATGACGTCCCATTCTAGGACCGTCTGCCGATGAGGCCCCACCGTACTGGCGACCACGATGCGGTGGAACCACTCTGTCACGCCGTTGACAGTGCGATGCAGACAATCCCGACACGTAACGGAATGTTGCACGAAGAGTTCCACACCATCCAGGGCGACCACCCGTAGTCCGTCTCGATGCGATCCCAGTCGCGATTGCGGGCCAACTGCCGCCCGATGCGTTGCCGCAGATCATGCCAGACGGCGGGCGCGATCATGGCGAGCTGCCGGCGGATGGTATCCGCCGAGATCCGACCGACGCTCAAGCGTCGGAGACGACCGCGACGAATCCAGCCTTCCAATTGCTCGAGGCTGCGCCTGCGCAACAGGCTGCCCACCAGGATCAGGGCCGCGACCGTTCACGGTGCATGACCGGTGTCACTCGTTGTCGACGAAATGGTCTGGAACCCGGTGGGTAAATCGAATATCTTAGTAATAGTGTTGAGAAACGTTCTGAACACTACAGGCACCTCCTTCCCGAGCACTTCACATTGCACTCCGGAAGAGGTGTCTTCGCTATGGAGTACCCCAAATCCTCCTAAAAATTGGTAGAAACTTACCCTTCGTGACCTAGGGATTCTTCCGCAATTTCCTATGCAAACACGTCTCAAATGGGCTTCATTTCATGAATTTGCTTGAGGAGTTTCTGATGCACAAGCAGTTTGTGAGTATTGGGAAAGTCGCGAAGTTGCTCGGGATGGGCATTGACGAACTGTGGAAGTGGGAGCGGGAAGAGCGATTGATTTCTCACCGCACACTATCGAGTGGCCGACTGACACGCGCTGATGCACGAGGATGTTCAGATCCCTATGTTGAACATGCGTTGTATCCTCTATGGAATCCGCATGCCTCACCAAAAAATGTCATTTTGGAGTGACGGATGGGCATTTTGACCCAAAAATTGATATTATTAGAGACGCATAAGTCATTTGAAAGGAAGCAATACGGCGTATGAGCATATCCAAAGAGGATTTAAAACCATACCTCAATCAGGGCTCGGGCTTGCTTAACGTGGACAAGTTGGTAACTCAATTTAGAGATGGCTGGGACGGCCCAGTTAGCAAATTGAAAAGACGTATAATCGCGCATTTAGTGGAAATCCCTGGCTGCTATAGAGCCGGGGAAAATCAAATTGCCTACTTGCCACGATATCGCACCGGAGCCACGGTTGTTCAACCATTGCCACAAGTAGGACTACGAGAAGGCATTGCTCCTCCAACTATCATGTGGCTACCGGAAGTCTACGCATTATGGCAACCGGCTGCTCCTTCGAAGCTTCGACTCAGACTGCTCTTGGAAAACGGTAGCGTGTTAACAATACGATGGCGGCAATATTTTTTTCGTGGCCCATCAACACCGCTGGCGTTGACGGAATGGATCGACTCCGTGAAGGAAGGTGGTGGCAACGCAATTGAGATCACGTGTCTAGACGGTAACCAGGGAAAGTTCTCCATGACCGCGACAACCCTGGAAGCTTGTGACCGCACAAAGGCCAATCAAGTGCTTCGCAGTACTGTTCACAAAATTCTTTCAAAACGCCGACGCGAATTAACCCCGTATGAGATGGCAGCCGAGGTGTTGGCCCATGGAGTCTATCATGAACATCCGGCCCCCCTCCCGTTGCTTTACAATATATTTGAGCCGCCAATTATGGCCTCATACAATTTTGGAAGAATGGCGGCTGTTCCTCAAACATCGCCACAACTTAGTGCCCTCCTGCAACAACAGATCGTGGAAATGGAAGAATTGGAAAAAACATACTGGCGTGACAGCGGTGGGATGAAGATGCCCGAGGGAACTAGCGTGCTAGCCGCTCCTGAGTTTGATGGCAGCTACCGAATACGACTCAGTCTGGAGGGTTACCCCGTCAGCCGTACTTTAGAAATTTCCGCTGAAAGCACATTTGAAGAGTTGCATTGGGCTATCCAATCCACCATGGATTGGGAAGACGACCATTTATGGGTATTTTCATTCGGTGGGAGATCTGGGAATCACACCCTCAAGGTAGGCCCCATGGAAGTGGACGATGTGCTGGCGATCGCCAGCGATTTCACGTTAGCAGAAGCCGGGCTTGAGAAAGGACAAAAGTTTCGCTATGTCTTTGATTTTGGCGATTGGTGGGTAGTGCACCTCGAAGTGATAGAACTCATGCGTGGAGTTGACACACCAGATCCTAAAATAGTCGCTGAGAGTGGGGATCCTCCTCCTCAATATCTAATGTCGGAGACCGACGACGAGTGGTGAAACTTGATTCATTGCAACAGAGTGGAGACTGCTTTCTTGGAAAAACTAGGGCCGTGCCGTCGAAAGTCTCAAAAACTCTGATGAGCCCGGCTGCAACATGTGCATGGCCCAGAGATCCGATACAAAAGCAACCCGCCAGTCTTCCGGATATGTGCAAACGGTAGGCTACTGTGGCAACATGTACAATTTAGTGTCTAAACTAGCGGCAATTTCATGCGCTTTTGCGTCTGGGAGTCCTTAATCAGCCACTGTGATCCGGAAACCGCCAATGCGAGATGATTTGTGTTCATCTCCCTCCCAGACTTCTTGTACTTTGGTCAAGAACCCACGACTATCCACCCGTTCTGGGGTGCGTAAATCTCTCGCAATCCAGTCATTCCAGTTACCTGCCGATGGGGAGGTTGTAACTGTTCACACTAAATATCAGATCATTTGCAATGATATGGTCCAATATATTGAGGTGGGTCAACGGATGAACAGTTCGTCAGTAGTGGCAAGGCGGTAAAGAAGTTCGGAATGGGTGTCGAAGGGCTCCGAAAATGGGAACACGAGGGGCGGTGACGACCCACCGCCGACAGCGGGTAACCGAGTTGCCCGCACTCATGCATGGAAACGTGCTGGACCCGAGGCGAGACACCCGCTGACTCCGCTACGCGCGGATGTCGACCAAAAAACAGCAAGCAGCGGGCAATTTGGGGCGCCAATTGGTTCGGCTGACGGCATTGGCTGCCGAGCATCGCTAAACAGTCGTCGCCGCCCTAACCGATTGTTGCCAGTGGACTCAACGAAAAACGCCGGAGTTTGCATCAACTGCTCGACCTCGATCGAGAACACCCAATGGGCGTCGTTGTCGGGGAATATCGTAACCGTCTCACACGCGTTGGCTGATATCTGGAACCCCTTCTGCACGCCTTTGGCGTGCGTATCGTTTTATGGATGAAACGGTCAAGGATGAACAAAAGGAGTTGGCCTTTCTTGGATCATCAGAATCTTCCGACTATATTACTAAAATTGGGGCTTTTGAGGTGCGGAAAATAAGTTAAACGTTTTTATTGCGAGAGAGTTCTTGACTAAACTGCCCTGTTCCTGCGCAAGTTCTGTTTTCAGGCGATTACGATCCAATTGGATTATCACCAAGGGTAACTCCAAACACGGTCACACACCTTGATCACTGCCATTTTTCGGGTATCTATATATACATTCTATGATTCAAATGGCGTGTTCTTGTCCTCTTGTCCACCCATCACGGTACTGTTAATACTGTTGACATGACAATGTCGTTGCCCCTGATATAGCGTATAATTTTTAGTAAACTAGAGAAGCCTCAGAATTACCTTCCACCCATGAAATCTGGGGCTATCTTCAGCACCGCGGAAAGGAGCGGGCGTACGATGGGTCCTCAGAACCCTGCAGCCACATTTCAAGGCGTTGTCAGTTCCAGTTATATCGATCACATGGGCCATATGAATGTACAGTATTATGTTCATCTGTTTGATCAAGCAACATGGGTCCTGTTTGACCGAGTCGGATTGTCGGCTTCTTATTTTTCTGCAACCGGACGAGGCATGGCCGCATTGGAACAACACTTAGTGTATAAACGGGAAGTCTTCGCCGGTACTGTCGTGACCATCTACTCTCGCGTGATGGAGGTATCCGATAAGACGGTCCGTTTTGTCCATACAATGGAAGATGACCAAGGGGTGGTTGCAACTTGCGAAATGGTCGGCGCCCATTTCGACCGGGCCGCACACCGTGCGGTCTCTTTTTCCGATGATGCTCGCGCCCGTTTCAAACTCCAACAAGTAATGCCAGAATAAACGTAGGGGTGGAAGGGAGACCATGCATACGCCCGCACTTTTTGCCGTAAGATCGGTACGTTAACGCACTTACGGGTTGGGCGCCGCATGATTGCCGTAGGATTCCTGTGTCTTGCAGGCTTCGGACATTTTCATTAGAGGCGTAGAGGACCCACAAAACATTGAGCGTTTGCATAGTCAAAAATTAGACGCGTGGATGCGCCTAAGGACTCCCTGTAAAATAACTTAGTCATTTATGGTTGCGGCGCGATGACATAATTCCACTCGCCATGAAAGTTCTCGGGCACCCAATTGAGATTAG
>JAJZZP010000096.1 GCA_021797515.1 Bacillota bacterium
ACAAAGATTCTTGGAAAGTTCACCGAGATTGGAAATCAACAGGAAGTCGGCCCTTACGAGACCCCACAGCTGGTAAGGACAATTAGCCGTAGTATCTCCTATTCCGCTATTCGCTTTTATTCCCGGAATTCACTAACGCCAGATACCCGTCTGAAGGTGGACTGGCAATTGCCTGACAATATCGTCTTAACGGGGGAGATGCGGGTACTGCGAACTTTGGCGGACATTACCGTGTATCGAGGAATAGAAGGGCACGACCTCGTTGCTGTTTGGGATCCGCCCCTGGAAATATCACAATTAAATTTATGGAAGGCATTTTGTGATCGCCACCGTTACGACTAATGGGCACCCCGCTGTTGCAACACCGCAGGAATCGTTTTAACGATAATTTTTAAATCGAGCAAAAGAGACCACGACTCGATATACTCCATGTCAAGCTTCATCCACTCTTGAAAGTCAATGTTATTGCGGCCAGATATTTGCCAAAGGCATGTAATGCCCGGTCTAACCGACAATCGCTTGCGATAATCTTCCCCATATTGGCTGACTTCAGAGGGAAGCGCCGGTCGTGGGCCTACCAAACTCATGTGGCCCCAGAATACATTAAAAAGTTGTGGCAATTCATCAAGGCTGGTTTTACGCAAAATCGCACCTATACGCGTAACTCGCGGGTCATTTTCAATTTTGAATACCGGACCCGACATCATGTTTAAATGCTCGTACTGCGACTTCAATTCTTCGGCGTTGGGCACCATAGTGCGAAATTTGTAACAAGGGAACCCCCGTCCATTAAGCCCGACCCGGCGTTGCACAAATAACACCGGGGAGTTGGGATCATCCCATTTCATAAGCGCCCAAATCAACAGCATCAAAGGCGAGGTTATAATAATGCCGACTGCCGATCCCAAAATATCCACTGCCCGTTTGACCATTCTGCGCGATGTTTGGTGAGCACGAGAAGAGTCCACTACCAGTACCGAGTTGCCGTAAAAGTCGTAGAGGCGAGAACGATGCGCCAACGCACCTACTTCATCCAAAATCATCCGGACTTCCTTACCTTCGCGCCGTGCCAAGCGAATGGCTTCCATCATAACATCGTCCGCCATAGGCAACGCTAAGACGACCGTGTCAACCACCGTCTCATGAACCAATCGATAGAGTCCTTGCACCGCACGGTGTCCTGCATCAGTGTCTCCCAGCGGGACTTCCCAGCGAGCCGTAACGGCAAGTCCGGCTTCGGGAACCGACGCCACAGTATCGGAAAAAATTCCGACTCGCTTAGGGTATCCAATAACAGCAACCCTTCGCATATCCCGGCCAGAAAGTCGAAATCGGCCTACCCCAATTTTAATCAACCCATGCACCATTGTTTGAAAAATCATCGATGCGATAGGCAATATCAAAAATATAATGCGGGAAAACCATGTAGCCTTAAAAATAAATATCAACATGGCCAACCCCAGGTTAATCTCTACGTTGGATAACAGCAGTATGCCCATTTCCGCCGGAAGCTGATTCCACCGTCTAGAATAACCGCGAAAATTCAATTTCAACACGAGCCATGACAGCCCTAAAACCACGGCAGAGAATGAGTAATAGAAGGTGGCGAGGCGAACCGTGGCAACCCTGGGATTAATCCAGGTGAGATACACATGGATTGCTACCAAATATGCAACGTAAGCCGATCCGGTATCCACCATGACCGCTAATTCGTCCCAACGATTGGTGCGTCGGCGAAACACCGTATCCCTCCTCAACTATGGCAAATGGCTTCTGAATAACAGCATCTGTATTATAACAGCTTGCCTGTCATTGAAGAGCGGTGAAAACAGGGTGATATTTCACGAATGAATCAGTTCGCCTAAAATCACCCAGCCTTAGTGCCCCAGCGTCAAGTGAAAAGGATTCTTTGCAGAGTGACTGTTGGGCACAATTTCGATCCAGGTTTGCCCGGGATCAAAAGCCACTTGCTTGCCATTGGTTAAATAGAAGTGAGTCGGCGTTCCTGAACCGTTGTTCTTCCATATCCCATCATAAAATCGATTGCCCAAAAACAACAACGCCTTTCCCTGTCCTCGAGTATTCACACTAATCCAGCCGGTTCCGGCGGGATCATACAGATAATTCTCGGTGGTGTACTCAATCACCACATTAGACGCCACCACCGGCTTCCCCGAATTGAGTCCCATAACTTGTTGAAATCCGGTATTAGCTTCTTGATCTTCTACCCACCGGGTCCATCCATTCGCGGCTGGGTCCCATCGCCATTGCTCCAGTGTATTGCGCGGATTCCACTCCATTGTAATGGTTTGGTATGGCGGAGTACCACTCGTCACATGGTTTACAAAAGGCCAGTGGCCCGTCACACGTGGATTGCCCCAAGCATTGTCAGCTGCCTGCATCACACTAGAGGCGTTGACAAAGAGATTATGCGGAGCAGGACGGCTAGCGACTCGATATCCCAAATTGTAGGCATTGGCATCCAAATCCAAGTTATGGATGTGGTCCTGCGCAATGCTCGTGTAACCAGGGTTCGAAGCCCCAGCATGCGCATAAGCCGCAGGCCACTCGTGAACTAAGCTGACGAAATATGGTCGAGCAGACCGTACTGGGCCCACTTGGCTCGGGGCATGTCCCCAATACAGCAACAGATAGCGAGAGTAATAGAAGAATTCGGTGTAAGCCTCATACACTATATCAGCCGAGCGCAACCCATATTGTGGCCGACCATATTCCGTATTTTCCACCATGATCGCTACCAACGGGCCATGTTTCGGCGACTTTAACCCAGTCAATGGATCGAGCTGCGAAGGAGGTGATGTAATGAGGCCGGTGTTGCCGTTCTGATTATTATTAGGAGCCGAGGCATTGACGGTTTTGGTTTTAGACGGTTGTGTTTTTGCTGGAGAGCTTTGTTGGCCGCATCCAGCCACAACACCAGCCAGAACCCCCGCAAAAGTTGCAGCGGTAACAATTGAGCGAAAAGGTTTCAAATCAGTTCAACGCTCCTTAGTCGGTTTCCCTTATCATACCATTGCCTCGACAGAGAATTCATCTGCCTAAAAGTTAAAGCACAATAAGAAGCAGATTCAAGAAAAGAAACGCATTTGCTCGGTAGGATAGTGAGGAACCATTCCTTCATGTTGAGCAACAGCTAGACGCCATTTTTTAATAAAATCATAAGGATAGCGAGTAGGAAAAGTCCTAGGCAATTGTGCAGGCCGGGAATCAGCGGGTTCTCGGGCAATTTCTTTCACGACATGAAAAAAGTGACCCGGATTCACGACAACATCTTTGGTTGCCTCTGCGACCGCGGATAACGCAGCACTAAGTTCCAATGGCCACTCAGGGTAGACAAAGGAGTCAACCGTCGATCCGTAGGGCGGCGTAGGGACCGACACGCCCGAGGATTCAACGGAAAGCCAGGCAGCATAAGCCCACAATAGTACGCCAGGTTTAATCGGATGGTGCAAAAATTCGTCAAAACGGTTCAGTGCGTCCGAAGGAACGTAAGTTGCTGCGGCCACAATCGCCAAAGGCCATGGGTCAAGCTCGCCAATGTCATTCTCGGCGAGCCATTGCCGGCAACGACTCCAGTTCCATTGGTGCAGACGACGTGTCCAAAAATCGTCAGCATATAAGATATGGTGAATAGCGTCCCAAGCCGCGTTACTCCAATGACTGTCATCTTCCGGAAACGACAACGCAGTTCGACTGCTCCATTGCAACTTTTCTGCGGTCCACGACGTTTTAAATGGCGTGGCTACTTGAGCAACCATTTCCCAAAATTGCTGATCCATCGCATTCCCAACCTTGTAAATATTGTAGATGCCTCTATCATGCCTATGATATCATCATCCGCATGGCAACCATACTTACTGCAATAGCCGAGTTTCCCTGAGCGTCACTCGTCAATAACATACGCTGCAAAGAGTTTTGCTCATGGTTATGGTGGGTTGTGGTGTACATCCAGTTTGTCCTACCAGTTTCTCGGTCATGATGATAAACCCTTCATCAAAATACCGCAGCGTTTAGACCGGGGAGGAGCCGCATGAGAGAAGCCCTCTTCCACCATTGTATCCTCACTAATATGATGATATAATAGTGGTAGTGAATATGTGGAGGCATCTGCGATGGAACTTACCTTGACCGCAAAGATTCACGTGTATCCCACCCCGGAGCAAGAAATGTTGCTCGTGGAGACCCTGGACGCTTATCGCCAGGGGTGCCATTATGTGGCGGGCATTGTTTACACGACGCACTGCCTCCAGCAAGCCGTCCTGCACGGGGGCACCTATCGGCCCTTGCGGGCACTGTTTGGCTTGCGATCCCAAATGGCGCAATCGGTGATCAAGACCGTCATTGCCCGCTATAAGAGTGATCAATCCCACGGCCATCCTTGGACCCGGATGCAATTTACGACCCCCGTCTTAGATCTCGTCTGGAATCGCGATTATTCTCTCAAGGCGGGCGGGTTTTCCCTCAATACGCTCGCGGGTCGGGTGCAGGTCCCCTTCGCGTTGCAGGGGATGGAGCAGTTTTTCGACGGCACCTGGCAGTTTGGCACTGCCCATCTCGTCCACCGGCATGGCCGGTGGTTTCT